>JAEZJQ010000093.1 GCA_023436305.1 Bacillota bacterium | reverse complement strand
GCTTCCACCATCCCATTAATAAAAGGCGAAAGAATTAGATTTGTACATCCTTTATCCATATTTGGGCTACTGTTTATTATAATTACCTTCATTTTAGCTCTCACTTTATTTTTTCATGCGGTCTAGGACGGGACGCTCCTTCTGGCCTATTTCAGTTAACGTGTTGCGTTCCCGACGTTCGTCCGGCTTAGTGGCGATGTCGACTTTGCCGGACGAATGTGGCGCCGCATACTTCATGAATTAGCTTCTTTGACTCATCTTCGTGAACCTACAAACCGGCCCCCGAAGTGGGAGCGCGTTGTTATCGGGCTGTGCGGTCGGCCCACATTTGAAGGTTGCTAGGATGGCAACCAATTGCGAAAGAATTTATGTATTATCCCATACCTTTTTATTAATTTTGTAGATTTTACTCCATCCATAAAGCCTTGTCGGTACATGGCTGTCATTACTATGTCGTCTTGCTCGGCTTCCGCCATATCGTATCTGGTTTACCAAAGATTGTGCTTGGGGAGGCAGGTTTTACGTAAGCGCCTGTTGAACTTCAATGATTTGGGAGGACAGTTCCCGGTATCGTTTGTTGTTATATAAAATCTTTTGTCCTATTTCTTCAGTCCGGTCGTAGATAAGATCTTTAAAATATTGGCTGAACTTTTTTAACATAAATTGATCCTCCTTTTTTGTTTGCTTTGAAGGAGGTTGTTTCTTCTGTTATAATGAGAAGGAAACATACCTTTCAAGGTTGTTTCACAAAAGGAAGTCGGGGACTTTCGAAGGTGACCGGCTTCCTTTTACTTTTGTTCTTCCTGGGAATTTTCTTCTGCCAAGAACAAATTTTTTTATAACTTGTTATTTGTACTAAATTTAATCCGGAACAGCATGAAATTTGAATTGGAATATACACATGCCTAATATTTAATTATAAATTTCTTTTTTTCACAAATCCAGTAATCGAGGCAATAAACAATGGAATAAATATAAATCCGGCAATTTTATGAAAAATATAATAGCTATTATAAAAAATGTCAGGTTTTATGTTATAGCTTAATATAACATCTTTTATACCTCCAACTGGTAAAAAATTAATTAAACTTCGTTGAAAGCATTTAATAAAAGATGGATTAATACCTATATAGTGACACTCTACTAATGTCCCACTAATTATAAACAACAAGATAATCGTTAATAATTGTTTAATCTTATTTTTTATAAAGCCGGTTAATGTAGCAATAAAAAACAAAATTAACAATGGAGTTAGTATAAATCCAGCAATTTTATGAAAAGTAAAATAGCTATTATATAGGTTATCCGGTTTTATAATATAAGATATTGCAATATTTTTTAAACCTCCTTGAAATGGTATAAATTTAATTAGGCTTTGTTGCAAGCATTTTACAGAAGATGTATAGATACCCATATAGTAACACTCTACTAATGCCCCACCAATTATTAATAATAAAATAATCCCTAATAAACGGACGTTTTTAACCCCATACCCAACTGAGAGTTTTAAGAAGGTGTCAAACATATACTTTTTAAAGCCCCATTTTCTTTTTGTAGCTTTTCTATAGGCGCATCGACCCTCATAGTAAATCTTTTTTGCTTCTTCGGTATCTCCTTTTGCTAAATAATATTTTTCGAATTGAATGTAGATATCTTCTGAAAAAAAAGCAGGTAACTGACGTCTAACTAAATCATGCCAATGTAATTCGCTTTCCGAATATATATCAAATTTAAAACCGTCAAAATTAAATAATGTATTTTTTAGATCTTTAATTAAAAATTCATGCACCTGTGTATTGCACATATACATATATATGAAATCTTTGTTGCTGCTTATACTTTCTATTACTAATGAATCTCCAATTTTAGAAGAATCAATTTTTATGAAAGTGCTATTGATACATATTAAATTATTAAATTGTAAATTTTTACCAAAATTACAGAATGAAAAATCTATTGCTGAATCCTCAGAATTTTCTTCGGTTTTATCTATTAATTCTACTTGAGTATTACGGAAAAAGGCTCCTCCAGAACATGTTAATCCATTAAATGTAAGTAATTGGGCTTTAAAATATGAATTGCTTGAATCAAAAATCCATCCTATTTTTGTATGCCTAAAATCTATTGTGCTATTTGATTCAAATGTGGAATTTGAACATTTGAACTCTCTACAGGTAATATTACTTAAATCAACAAAAGAGCCTTTTATTATAACAGAAATAAATCCAATATGTATTCCAATATTACTATAGGATAAATTTAAATTTGAAACATTATCAAAATAAATTCCTTCTAGTACATTATAATAAGTATCGCAGTCAATTAAAATATAATAACATGAAGGTGATTGTAAAACGATATATTTATTATTGTTATCATCGATTCGCTCATTCTTATCTATAAAGATATGTTTATCCAATTCTATCCCATGTTGAGCAAACTTACTTCTAATCTGTTTTTTATTATCCGAAGTCTTTAGAAAATCATTTTTATCCCATTGAAAAATCTCTTTCGGCCAAAAATGACAACAAGTTCCGATACAGATGCCGTCTAAGTCAATTATATTGCATTTAAAATAGCATCCGAGGATTTCTAGTGCTATTCCAAAATTAGCAGCAATAAAATCGATAGAACTTTCTTTATTTAAAAATTTTACATGACTTAAACATAATCCAATACCTAGTTTACATGCATTTAGATTTAATCCTCCTAGTAAAATACAATGTTCAAAGTTTAACGAACTGCTTATATTTGATGAAGAAAGAGACAATCCAAATTTTTGTACCCCAAAAGAGGTTTGAGTTGGTTTTAATAAAAAACGGCATCGATTAAAATATATGCTTCCTTTACATATAATTCCATCAAGAAACACTTTATTCCAGAATATGGATTCGTTGAAGTAGATATCTTTTTCAGACAATGACACTGTCTCATATTTACTCTCATCACCCCATATTACTTGGCCTTTAAACTTACATTTATTAAATCTTATTGTATGTTTAAATGTTGCATACTGAAACAAAATATCTTTTTCAAAAAGACAATTATTGAAAATAATTACTTTATCAATGGTGTGATGTTTTAAACAAAGATCTTCCGATATTACTTTATCTTTAATTTCTAATTCGAGAACTGAGTTATTATCAAGTATTTTTGTTATAATTTCTTTTGTATTTATATAATCGTATTTAAATGTCTTACTTTTCGTTGGAGAAACCATGAATATTCAACTCCTTCCTCTATCTTAATAATGACATATACTGGTGCATAATGAATAGCGACACTAAAAATAGTTTAACAGGTAGATAAATAAAAGAAAGCTTTTACTATTTCATTTACACATCACACACTGGTTTTCTTTAAATTAGCCCGACACGATGTCGGGCCGCTTTTCGCCGCATTTCCGATAACGTCTTCATCTTCGACACTATCTCGTCTATGAGGATCAGCTGATTCTTCATAGACGACATGATTTCGCCTATTTAGCAACTATAGATATAATATAGACGAAACTCTTTCGTATAAGAAATTATAGGTAATCATTTGGTATTAATAATCCGATCCAGGGGACCATTCCCATCAAAACCCCTCAAAAACAAATTCTATAAACTAAAATATTCTGTATATTTAATTAATATCCTGCTTTTTTCCGGAAATTTACCAATTGTTAAACCGAGTGTAACAAATAAAAAAGCCCACTTCAGTGGACCGTCCTTGTATCATTTTTTACAGTTATTCATAGACATCAAAGGTAGTTATCGGCATAATAATCAAGACATACATAATACGCGTAACTCCTAACTCGTAACTCGTAACTAAATTCATTCCAACTCAAACTTAAGCCTCCGATACACCCCGGCATATTTCTTGTTGATGATTTTAAACTTCCGATACCCGGCCTTATCCCTTATCAAAAACGTCTCACCCTGCTTAATAATCTTGGTCCACCCAAATTCCAACAAAGTAAACTTAAGATACTTCTCAAAATTATCGTTGGTGGACAGGTAGGTGCCATCCTGAAAATGGGTCGTTCCCGGCGGAAGCGGCACGGTGCATTTCTTACCATGAGCGTTAGTTAGGACGGCCATCTCCTCCGGGTACAAGCGGCAGCGGATCAAAGCCCGGATCATGGTTTTATCAAACGGATGACCGCTGTCAACCGCCGCCGCCACTTCATAGCGGATATAAAAACCCAATAAGAAACAGCCGATGATAATAACCCAGCGTGCCAGTTTCACGGTTACACCTCACTCCAACTTCACTGTAAACCACTTGTAACGCCAAGCGATTCCCTTTTATGGGATAGGGCAATTCTTAACGTCCATTGTATCACGAAACCAACTTAACTTCAAACACTGTGCCCCAATCATCGAATCCAAACTGATTTCATCCCTGGGTCCACATTCCTGTACTTCTTTGCCCTGGATTGTATTTGTTGTTACAAAAATACGCCTTATACAGATTTGTACCACTTCATTCCAGTTGTTTTACGGATTTCTAATGGTTTCCAACTCATGGATATGAAAAAAACGCCGATAACATAAAGGGTTAATATTAATCCCGGCTGGAAAAATTACAGCCGGTACCTTTGGTTTGATTGGATTGCCGGAAGTTATTTTCACGGGCATGATTCCCGGGGCAATTCATTTCCAAGACCTTATAGGGCTTCCAGCACTTCGCGGCTGAACATTTGAAAATCGGATTTTTCAGCATGAATTCCCGATAACCGGGAAGGGGAGCGCCAATATATGTCGAATATATCAAAAAATTGCTGTCGCTAACTTTCACCGGAACAAACCAAAGAACGAAAATAGGCCTGCATATTCTATCAAATACGATACGCCATACGCCGGAGGATTAGTTTTCTAGAATGCCAAAGGAACAGGAACTCATTAATCGAGTGGCCGGAACCGATATTTTCAATACAACGGACGCCGGAAATGATTTGCGGTTGGATACCATATTCGACGGGGAGCTGCCGTGTGTTTTGGTGTACGCGGAACGGCCCCACGCCGGGTATATGCATCCATTGCTGTCCCAAATTGAAAGCATCCTGAGGCAAAAGGGGTTCCGGCCGGAGCGGACCGGGGGGAAGTATCCGGGTAAAAATAATCTCAAATTCGAGAAGCAGATCGAAAATTGCGCGCTGGGGGTTGTGGTTTTGGACGGGTTTACCTCCAATGTTATATATGAGTTCGGGCTGCTGATGGGCCGGAAAAAACCTACCATCATCCTGGCCACCCGGGACGCCAGGGTGGACATGAAAACCTTATACCTGGCGCCCGGAGATGCGAACTTGCCGGAGAATGTCTTTGAGGAACAACTTAGCGATCCGGTTCTGGATATCGGCTTCCTGCTAAGCGAAAGCGTCGTCAAGCACCTGGCGGTGACCGACCCGGGCGCCGGCGTAACCCAGCCTGAACATCCGGCCCGGGTTTTGGAGAAAGAACTCCGCAAACACATTGAGCGGATTACCGTCACCCTCAAAAACAATATCATTAAAAAACTTCCGGCCCAAGGACTGGCCGAATTCCTGCCCGCTTTGGACAGCATCTTGAAATACTACTACGCTCCTGGTCCCGACAGCACCGCCAATCGCGGTTCCGCTTTCAGTGTCGCCGAACTGGAAAAAGCCCATACCCTGATCAAGTCCCTGGCCGGGAAATATAACATCATGATTCCGGCCGAGATGGCGGATATCATTGCCGAAGCTTATATATACAAGGCCCGTGAATTGCAATGGGCCGACCAACATAAAAAAATTGATTGTTTCTATAAAGCCATCGCCATTTATCAAGACATTCTGGGTGAAGTTCCTTCCGTTAACGACCCCGGTCTGGGCGCGGAACTTCATAAAAAAATCGGTTATCTCACCACCGAGCTGGCCAAATACCAGGACGGGTATCTTAACTGCCAGGGAGCCATTCAAGCCCATGCCGAGGCGCTGAAGTATTATACCAAAGAAAATTATCCAATCGATTACGCCATGAACCAGGCCAATCTGGGAGTGGCCTATTGCCTCCTGGCCCAGATGCAAGACAAGCCGGTGAATTGTAAAAAGGCCATGAAAGCTTTTGGGGAAGCCCTCAAAGTATATACCCTGGCCAACTTTCCTATGAATTACATCATCTGCCGCAACAACCTGGGAACGTGCCACCGTATCCTGGCCGAGGTGGAGGAACGGAACTCGAACTATCAATCCGCCATCGAGAACTATCAGAAAGCGCTGAAAGGTTGCACGGCGGATAGTTTTTCCGACGCTTACGCCGCCATCAATTATAACCTGGGTAAAATATACTTGAGCCTGCCGGAAGGCGACAGCCCGACTCTGGTTTTGCAGCAGGCCATCGGGGCTTTTGACGCCGCCCTGAAGGTTCGCAATATGGGCAACGCCCCTTTGGATTATACCAACATTCAGCAACAGCGAGGTAACGCTTATTTGCGAATGGCCAGGATCAGCCGCGACAGTGAAGATTACCGGCAAGCCATTGACTCCTACCACGAGGTCTTTAAGGTCAAGGACTTTTTAGAATTCCCGTTGGATTATGCCCTGGTTCAAAATAACTTGGCCGATGCCATGCTGGAACTCCTGAAACTGGAGAATCATCCCGATGGAGAGCGGACCAGGGACTATCAGAGCATCATTTTTGCCTACCAGGAGGCCTTGAAAGTATTTACCCTGAAAGCGTATCCGTTACTCTACGCCGCCATTCAGCAAAACCTTGGAGAAGCGTATCTTCAATTCGTCCAATCAACCAATCCGTCCGAATCACCGGAACCTACCCGGGATCAAGAGGCGATCGCCAACTGCCAAAAATCGATCCAGGCTAGCCTGGAAGCGTTAAAAATATACAGCCGCGAGACTCCGCAAAACTATTTAAAAACCGAGTGGAACCTGGGAAAGGCGTATTATACCCTGGCCGGGTTGGAAAATCAGGCGAAAAACTATCATCAGGCCATTACGGCATACCAGGAAGTCCTGAAAGGCGCCCCTCAGGATACCATGATGGACGTCTGGGCCGCGGTTCAAAATGATTTGGCCAGTACCTACTTGCGGCTGGCGGAGGCCGATGAGTCCGCCGCCGATTACGTAAAAGCCATCGAGAGTCTGGAAAACGCCTTGGAAGCTTATTCTCCGGGACAGTTCCCGTTAAAATACGCCGCGGTTCAATTGAATCTGGGCCAAGCCTACCAAAAATCAGCCGCCGTACGGGAACAGGAAGGGGAACGTATCCGGCAGTTCAAACCGGCCATCCAGGCTTATCAGGAGGCGCTTACCATATATATTCCGGCCCAATTCCCGGCGGAATACGCTTTCATTCAAAATCAGCTCGGGGATATATATTACGGCTTGGCCGAAACCATTGATCATAATGACAATTACAAACTGGCGATCGCTGCTTACGAAGAGGCTGTCCGGGTCCGGGATGAATTGATGGGAAAGCCTGCCTCGTCTAAAGCTGAGGCGGCAATCACCCGGGAAGACTTGGGGAATGCATATTTAAAATTAGCCGAGCTTGAAGAAACCACTAATAACGCCCGGAAAGCAATTTCCGTTTATGAAGAAGCTTTAACGTATTTGAATTATAATGATTTCCCCAAACGTTATGCGGCGATCCAAAGCAAACTTGGTGAAGCGTACCGCAAACTCGCCGAATATGATGGCAAGGCCGAATACGGTATCAAAGCAATCGCCGCTTACCAGGAAGCTTTAAAAATTGATACCCTGGAGACGGCTCCGGTAAAATACGCGCTGCTCCAAAAAAAATTGGGACTTGCTTACAGTGGCCTTTCCGGCTTGGAGGAGAAGGGCGAAAACTGTAAAAAAGCCGCCATCGCTTTTAAATCGGCCTTATCCGTTTTTATCAAGGAAAACATGCTGATGGAATATGGTTTAGCCCAGGAACAGTTGGGGAACATCTATTTTCTCCTGGCCGAAGTGGAAGATCAGGCCGAGAATTACCGTAGAGCGGCTGAAAGCTACGAGGGAGCCGTCAATATCTATACCAGTGAGCGCTTCCCTGCGGATTACCTGGCCACTAAACTCAATTTAGGCGCTACCTATAGTAAACTGGCCGGGGTGAAGGGCGGCGCCGAAAATCACCGTAAGGCGATTCTAGCCTATGAAGACGCTTTAAAAATTGAGGAATTGCGCCAGATGCCGGTGGAATACGCCACCGTCCGGAATAATCTGGGCAACGCTTATCATCAGTTGGCCCTGATCGAAGGAACCACCGATAGTTGCAAGCAAGCGATCCAAGCCTATGAGGAAGCTTTAAAGATTTGCGCCATCGACTCTTTTCCCTTGCTTTACGCCGATACCCAGCGGAACCTGGGGGCCGTTTATTTTACTTTGGCCGGGTACGAGAGTCGGTCCTGGAATTATCAAAAGGCAACCTGGGCTTATAAGGAAGCTTTACGGGTATATAACATCGATTTACCGGTCCAATACGCCGCAATTCATATGAAATTGGGCGATATATACACCAAGATGGCCGGATTGGAAACCGAGGCCGGTAATCTTCGGCTGGCCGCCGAATCTTATCAGGAAACGCTGAAAGTTTGGAGCGAGGATAGCCATCCTCAGTCCTATGGCAATATGCAAATCAATCTCGGCAATATATATTCAAAACTGGCTGATCTTGAGGAGCTGTCCTTTAATTGTCACCGGGCCATCCGCGCCTATCAAGAAGCGCTCCGGATATACACACTGGAAGCTTCACCCCAGGAATACGCCGTAATTCACAGTCAACTGGCCAAGACGTTCTCGAAACTGGCCCTGGACGAGGATAAGAGTCAAAACTATCAAAACGCGGCGGCGAGTTACCGGGAGACCTTAAAAATTTATAACGAAGATAAATTCCCGCTTCAAAACGCTGATGTCCAAGTGGCTTTGGGTGAGACGCACCTTGCGCTGGCGGAGTTTGATGAACCCGATGTCCATTGTAAACAGGCGATTAGCGCCTTACAACAAGCTTTTAAAGTATATAACAATCGTCATTACCGGAATCAGAGTCTGAGTAGCGGGCGAAACTACGGGGTAGAAGCGGCTACTGTCAAAAGCGGCCTGGGGGATCTCTACAGCAAGCTGGCTAATTATGAAGCTTGTTTTGAAAACCTGCGGACGGCAGCGTCAGCATATACGGATTCCTTGCAGATCATCACCCTGGATACGTTTCCGTTACAATATGCCGTCATAGAAGTCAAGTTGGGTGATATTTATGGAAGACTCAGAGAATTCGGCAATCCTAACGACAATTACCGCAAGGCGGCGGCCTGTTACCAGGAAGCGCTGAAAGTCTATGACCCGGCCAACTTTCTCATGGATTACGCCATTACCCAAAATAAACTGGGGAATGTCTTTTACGGTTTGGCGGAGTCCGAAGCCGGCCGCACGCGGGGTTCGGAAGATTGTTATGACGCCATCGAAGCTTATCATGAAGCCCTAAAGTTTTTTACCCTGGAACGGGTGCCGCAAGATTATGCCACAATTCATAATAACCTGGGTGCCATCTATAAAATCCTGGCGGCCGTTGAAAATAATACCGCCAATTACCTGGCGGCCATTCAAAGCTACAATGAAGCCCTCAAAACAAACAGCTTGGAGCTTGATCCAACGCGGTACGCCAATATCCAACAAAATCTGGGGGATATTTTTATCCGGCTGGCCGAAGTGACCGAGCCGCAAACCAACTATCAAAAGGCCATCTCTCGTTATGGGGAAGCTTTGAAAGTAATCACGCCGGATAATTGTCCGGGACAGTATGCCGCCATTATCGATAATCTTGGAAACGCCTATCATCAAATTGCCGTGGCCGATGATTCGTGTTCCGAATACCGGAAGTCGGTGGAATTCTACCAAAAAGCGCTCCAAATTTATACCCTGGAAGATTTCTCCATCGATTACGCCCGAATTGCCTATACTTTGGGCAATATTGATTATAAACTGGGAACGACCCCGGTTGATACCGGCATCTTATACCAGGCCATCGGTTATTATACCGCCGCGCTTCAAGTATACACCATCGAATCGTTCCCCAGCCAGTACGCGCTCATCAACCAAAACCTGGGGCTCATTTACGGCATCCTCTCTGAAGCCGAATCCCGCAGCCCCAACCTGGGCGACGCCATCGCCGCTTTTAAGGAGTCGATCAGGGTTTATTCCCGGAATATGGTCAGGGAGTATGCGGTTACCCAAAATTATTTGGGAAACGCCTATTTAAAACTGACCGAATTTAACGACCGGGTTGAGAATTGCCGCCGGGCCATGGAGTCCTATCATGAAGTTCTGCGTGCTTATCCGCGCGAAATGATGCTCACTGAAGCCGTACCACTGGATTATGGCGATATTCGCCATAATTTGGGGATGGTTTATCTGGATTTAAGCCGGAATGAAACCAAACCGGAAGCCATTATGGAATATTGCCAGGAAGCCATCGCCAACTTTACCGAAGCCTGCAAAGAATGGCCCTTCGAGTCTGAACCAACCCGACGCGCCGCCGCTTGTTACCAAATCGGAACGGCTTATCAACGTTTGGCCGCCATCCAGGATATGATCACCAATGGCAATCAGGCCATCAATGCTTATCATGAAGCCCTGAACTTCTATACCATCGATAATGCGCCGAAAGAGTATGCCGACATCAAACATAAACTGGGGAATATTTATCAGGAAATAGCCCGGGCGGAAACACCAACAGATTCTGTACAGGGTACTCGCGATCTGAAGACGGCGATTAGCTTTTACGAAGAAGCGTTGATTATCAGGACCATTCGTTTCCTTCCTTTGGAATATGCCGCTACTCAAGAGTTCTTGGGCCGGGCCTACCAGGAACTGGCCCAGTTCGAGCAACCTTACCTTAATTATAAAATGGCCATCGAAGCGTTTACGGAAACCTTGAAAGTAAAGACTCCGGAAAACGATCCGGATGAATACCCGAGTCTTTGGTTTGAGTTGGGAAATGTCCACTTCCTGCTGGCTCCCCTGGAAGAGCAGACCATTAACTGCAGCCGGGCCATCGGCGCTTTTTTGGAAGCTCTTAAGTATTGGACTCTGGCCGATTTCACCGAAAAATACGGCCAGGTTCAATACCAGTTGGGCAATGCCTACCTGAAGCTGGCTGAGAATGAAAACCGGCTGGAAAATAACAAACGGGCGGTTAAGGCATACCGGGAAGCGCTCCGTTCCGATGCCTTGACCACCTTTGATTATGCCCTGATCCATGATAAACTGGGTTCCGCTTTCATCAATTTGGCCGACTTTGAATATAAGGCCGAAAACTGCAAAAGCGCCATTGCGGCATTAAAAGAAGCGTTGAGACTTTATACCAAGGATGGACGCATTTACGAATATGGAATCGTCCAGTATAAACTGGGAGCGCTTTATAGTTCACTGGCGGAAGCGGAAGACAAGGCTGAAAATTGTAAAAAGGCTATCGAAACCAACAAGGAAGCTTTACGGATCATGATTATCGACTGCTACCCCCGGGAGTACGCCGCTTGCCAGTTGAAACAGGGCGATGCTTACTGCCAATTGGCGGAAGTGGAAAACACAGCCGTAAATTATGCGCGGGCCCTGAAAGCTTACGAGGAAGCTCTTAAAGTTTACAACCTGGAAGATTACCCCCAGGAATTCGCCCAGGCCCAAAACAATCTGGGTTCCGTCTACAGCAAGTTGGCTGAAGTGGAGGATAAGGCGGAGAACTATACCCGGGCCATCCAGGCTTACCATGAAACGCTCAAGGTTTATTCGTTAAAAGAGACGGCCATGTCTTATGCCGCCGTTCATAACAATATCGGAGCCGCCTATCTGACCCTGGCGGAGTATGGTAATAAGAGCGAATATTGCAAGAAAGCCATCACCGCTTTTAAAGAGGCTTTAAAAATATACCTGAAAGAGACCTTGCCGTTAGAGTACGCCTTAGCCCACAACAGTCTCGGCAATGCCTACCGCAGTTTGGCCGAGGTGGAAAACAAAACCGAAAATTACAACAAAGCCATCATTAGCTACGAAGCGGTTATCGAAATCTATAACAACGAACGCTTCCCGTCCAGTTACGCCATGGCGCAAAGCAACTTGGGCACGGCCTATTTGCGGCTGGCGGAGATTAAGGACGCCGTCGACAATTGTGTCAAAGCCATTGCCGCTTATGAGAACGCGCTGAATATCTATTCTATAAAATTAGCGCCGGTGGAATACGCCGCCACCCAAAACTTAATGGGTAACGCTTATCAAAAACTGGCGGAGATCGAGAGAAATCCCGAAGTATGTCGTAAAGCGATTCTGGCTTATAAAGAAGCCATTAAAGTCAACACTTTGCAATCTTTTCCGCTCCAGTACGCCCTGACCCAGAAGAATTTGGGATCAATCTATCAAACATTGGCCGGAATCGAAGAAAAGCCTGAGAATTGTAAAAAAGCCATCGGTGTCTTTAACGAAGCGCTCATCGTTTACCGGCTGAAAGCCCCGATCCAGCATGCCATCATTCAGAACATGCTTGGCCAAATTTATAATACCCTGGCCGAGGTTGAAGACAAAGCTCTCAATTGCAAACGGGCCATCGAATGCATCCAGGACGCGCTGAAAGTCAGGACCCTGGAAAGTTTTCCAATGCAATACGCATCGTCCCAAAGTAATCTGGGTAACGCCTGTTATATGTTGGCTGAGGCCGAGGAACCAGCCCTGAATTGCCGGAATGCCATCGAAGCTTATGAGGAAGCTTTAAAAGTCTGGGATATGGAGCGGTTTCCGGCGGAATACGCCATGACACATAATAATCTTGGCAACGCTTATCTGCGCTTAACCCAGATCGATGCCAAGAACGGGAATTTCCAAAAAGCCATCGCCGCTTATGAAGAGAATCTCAAAGTCAATACCTGGCAGGTGGCGCCGTTTGAATTCGCCAAAACCCAAAGCAATTTAGGGGTGGCTTACAGCTGCTTGGCTGATATCGACAACAAAGTCGACAACTGCCGCCGGGCCATCAAAGCCTTCCGGGAAGCATTGAAGGTATATACTCCCGAAAACCATCCCGCCGATTATACTGTTACTTTAAATCAGTTGGGCGCCGTTTATAATAAACTGGCGGAGGAAGAAGAACAGGGAGATTGTTATAAACGAGCGATTGAGGCTTATGAAGGGGTACTGAAAGTTTATATCGGCGACCAATTCCCGGCGGACTACGCTAAAGCCCAGTTAAACTTAGGGATTGCCTATCGCCGGCTGGCGACGATCCGGGATGCGGTTGAAAACTGTCATAAGGCCATTACCGCTTTTGAAAACGCCCTGAAATATTATACCCTGAAACAATTGCCCAACGATTATGCCGTGATTCAGCAAAATCTGGGAAATGTCTACTTTGTGCTGGCGGTCAATGAGAGCCAGAAGTCTGACCGGAGTACTTATTGTAAAAAAGCGCTTTATAGTTTTAAGGAAGTTCTCAAGGCAAAAACCATCGACCATTATCCGGTCAATTATGCCGCCAACCAGATCGATCTGGGTAAAGTCTATTGCTTGTTGGCCGAAATCGAAAAGAAAGTTGAACATTACAAGCAGGCTATTGGCGCATATCAAGAAGCGATGAAAGTCTACACTTTCGAAAACTTCCCCCTGGAATACGCCGGTTCCAAAAAGAACCTGGCGGATATCTACCGGACCATGGCCGCCTGGGAAGATGACAGCGCCGATTATCAAACCGCCGTCGCGATTTATGAAGAGGCGCTCCAGGCTTACATGATTAAAAATTCGGTGGCCGATTGCGCCATCATCCAAAATGAACTGGGGAGTGTCTACAGTATTCTTAGCGGAATGGAAGGCGGTACCCGTTACTGCCGGAAAGCGATTACCGCTTATGAAGAGGTTTTACGAATTTGGACCCGGGAGATCGATCCGGTGCGTTATGCCACCGGTTTATATAATCTGGGGAAAGAGTATCTGTGGCTGGCCAAGATTGAAGACCCGCTTACCAATATCCGGCAAGCCATCAACGCACTTTCGGCGGCGCTGGAAGTACAGCCCGCGGAAGGAGCTTTGCTGAAAAACGACCAAATCCGGATCCACTTGGGCAATGCCTATTATGATCTGGCCTTTATCACCCGAGATATTGCCGGTTGTAAGAACGCGATTTACACCTATGAAGATGTTCTGAAAGTGAGGGAACCGCTACATCGGGACCCTGAATATTCCATAATTCAAAAAAATCTGGGCGCCCTGTATTGCTTGTTGGCTGAACTTGAGGACAAAGCGGAGTATTATCATAAATCGATTCAAACGCTGAAAGCCGTCAAAGCCGACCGGAATCAATCCCCGGCGCAAAATGCCGCCGTTTTGGCCGGTCTCGGCAATGGCTATTTAAAATTGGCGCCCCATCAAGAAACTTATCTTAACTTAAGGCGGGCGGTTCAGTCGTTTCAAGCCGCCTTAACCCAAAAAACCTACCGGAATTCCCGGGTCCAGTACCTGGAAACCTTGAACAGTCTCGCGAGAACGTATTGCATGTTGGCGGAAGTCACTAATTCGCTTCGTTTTTATAAAAAAGCGGTGAAATTTTACCAGGAAGCCAGTACAATGAATTCACCGCAACTATTTCCAACCCAATACGCCGATGCTCAAAGAAATCTAGGAAACGCTTATTTCGCCCTGGCCAAAGGCCGGTATGATCCGGGAAACTGCCGGAAGACAATTCTTGCCCTGGAAGAAGCCTTAAAGTTTCGAGGGGATGAAGATGGTACGCCCCCGGTAAAGTATGCCACCACCTTGAATAATTTAGGATGCGCCTGTTACATTTTGGCCACGGGTGAGATTAACGTCAAAAGTAAGATTATCCGTTTGGCTTATGGCGAGTTGTTGAAAGTACGGAAATTCGAACAAATTCCACCGCGTTATACTTACGCGCAGCATAATTTGGAGACGGAATCGCCCACGGTAACATCGCTTGAGGATAAAGCCAATTTTTGCAAACGGGCCATCGAGGTCTTTCAGGAGGCTTTAGAAATTTACAATCCGGTTGATTTTCCCATGGAATACGCCACGGTGCAAAATAATCTGGGAAATGCCTATTTTCGTTTGACGGAAATTGACTACCAGCCGAAAAATTTTAAATACGCCATTGAAGCCTATTTACAAACCCTAAAGTTCTGGAGCCTGGAATTACTTCCGATTTTAAGCGCTAACACCTATAATAACCTGGGCAACGCCTATTTAAAATTGGCCAAAATCGAGGACCAGACCGCCAACTGTCAACAGGCCGCACAATCTTTTGAGAAATCCCTGGAAGTCTATACCCTGGAACGTTATCCGTTGAATTTCGCCATCACCCAGGATAATCTCAAGACCGCCTACAGTTTGAACGGCGAGATCGAGAATAGTTTGGAAATCTATAAACGAACCTTCCAAGCTTGTGAAGCCGCCTTAAAAGTATTTACCAAACGGAGATTCCCCAAGAAATACCGCCTGCTGAAATATGAGGTGGACAATCTAGTCAAATTGTTGATGTATAAGTAAAGTCAAACAGGTGGAAACGATGCCGAGTGACCAAGAGCTGTTGAATCAGGATATTTTGTTAACGGAAACCATGCAAATCGCTCCGGCGGTTCAGCCGATTTTTGAGTGGGAAGTTGGTTGCGCGCTGGTTTTTGCGGAACGTCCGGCGGGAGATCATTTTTTATTGATTTCAGTGTTGGAAAATATGCTGCACCGGCAAGGGTTTAAAACCATCCGGCTCCGCAACGAAATTACGGGTAGCAGCGAATATTTTTCAAAACTGGAGAGTATTGCGAGCCGGGTCTCTTTAGTTATCGTTATTTTAGACGGGATGCAGCCCAATGTACTTTTTGAGTTGGGTTTTTTTAAAGGCGCCGACAAGCCGGTCATCGTTTTACAATCAGAGCGGCCGGCCATTCCGGTAAAAAAATGGTTTCGTTCCCCGGAACAATCCGGTTTGAGTACCGCTCTGTTTCAGCAATTGAAGAACCCGGCGGTTAATATAACGGTTCACTTTCCGGACTTTTCCGGCCAAAAAATCAGCTGTTTTCAGGAGGGGGTTAAGGAAACCGCCCCTCAGCACCCGAACGCCATTTTAAAAGATGAGTTAAAATCCAGTACCCCATCGATTATTAAGGCCACCATGAATAATCTCGCCGGTAAAATACCGGATACCGCCGGACCGGATATGGCGGCTTTACTGCAGAAGCTCAGTGAAGCATATCATGGTGGCGCACCGCTGACTCCCGCCGGACTGACGGAAGCTTATCAACAGTTACGTTCCGCCGCCGAAAAAAACAATTGCCCAATCGCTCCCGAGGTGTTTAGCATGTTGGCGGCCACCGCAACACTTTTGGCAGTTAATGAAGAAGCGCAAATGGGTTCATTAGCTTCTCAAACGGTTTCTCAAATGGGTTCCCAAGCAGCCGCTTATTATGATTTCGTGGTCATTGTCTACCAGGAGATGTTGGCCAATCTACCTGTAAAAGAGAATCTGGAGATTTGGGCCAAGATTCATCAAAAATTGGGATTGGTCTTTACCGGCCTTGCCAAATATCAGTTCAAAGCCGAAAACTGCAAAAACGCTCTCAAGGCGTACCGTGAGGCGCTCAAGTTTATTACACCGGATCATGCGCCCCTGGATTACGGAATGGTGCAATATAATTTGGGGAATGCATATACATTCCTGGCCGGGGTGGAGGAGAAAGCCGCCAACTATAAATTGGCCATCGGCGCTTATCGTGAAGCTTTAAAAATTTTCAGCGTCGAACAATATCCATTCCAATTCGCCGCCATCCAAAACCAATTGGGCGGAGTTTATCACCGGTTAAGCGAATTGGAAGCCAAGGGCGACAATTGTAAACGGGCCATTAAAGCCTGCGAGGAAACCCAAAAAGTCTATACCGCGGCCGGATATCCCGTTGAGTATGCGCAGGTTCAAAATACAGTCGGCAGAATCTATGGAACTTTGGCCGAAGTTGAAAGTAAAGCATTTCACTTAAAGTTAGCCCTGACCGCTTTTGAAGAGGCTTTGAAGATTTATACCCAGGAACAATTGACCGTAAATTATGCGCTTACTTCCAGAGAAGCGGGCGTGGCGTATTTTCGGCTGGCGGAACTGGAGAACGAGGCCGAGAACTGTAAGCTGGCCATCAAAATCTTCCGGGAAGCCTTAGAAACCAATTTCAACCGAAACGGCGCTTATCCTTTGGAATACGCCGTGATCAAGAATGATCTCGGAAACGCCTTTTGCCGGCTGTCCCGGAAAGAAGATAAGGCCAGGAATTTGCGGAATGCGGTTACGGCTTTTCAAGAGGGATTGAAAGTAATTGCCATGGAATCATTTCCAGTTCACTATGCCGCTTTACACCGCAACCTGGGAGTAGCCTACGGCATGCTGGCGGAAGTGGCAGATCGGGCTCAGTATTATCAATTGGAGATCGAAGCCTTTAAAGAAGCATTAAAGGTTTATTTAAAAGAAAATTTGCCCCAAGATTACGCCCGGACCCAAAATAGTCTGGGGGCTGTCTATATCAATCTGGCTGAGTCGGAAGCCAAAAGTGAAAACTTCCAGAAAGCGATTCAAGCCTACCATAGCGTCATTAGCATTTATCCCAAGGATAAAAATCCCGGCGACTATGCCGCCGCCCAGAACAATTTGGGAAAAGCTTACGGATTGCTGGCGGATATCGAAAACCCGGGTGAAAATTATAAAAAAGCCATTCAGGCTTTCCAGGAGATGCTGAGTGTATATACCCGTGACCGTTTTCCCAATGACTATGCCGTAACCCAGTCCACATTGGGGAACACATTCCACAAACTGGCCGAAACCGAAAAGTCGGCGGCTTACGGGAAACGGGCCATTGAATGTTTTAACGAGACGCTGAGACTGAAAACCATCGAAAGTGCGCCGGTGGACTATGCCATTGCCCAGGATAACCTGGGGTGTACTTATTCCTTGATGGCCGAAATTGAGAATAAAGGCCCCAATTGTCAAAAAGCCATCGCCTGTTTCAGGGAAGCCCTGAAAGTAAACACCAGTGAAGCTTTTCCCATGCAATACGCTTCCTTGCAAAACAATCTCGGGATGGCCTATTGTTTACTGGCGGAAGTGGAGAACAAAAAAGAAAACTGCCGCCTAGCCATTGAAAGTTTTCGGGAAGCCCTGAAAATTCGGGTGTTGGATTGTTTCCCCACACTGTACGCCACCTCCCAAAACAGCCTGGGAATGGCCTATTATTCCCTGGCGGAAGTGGAAGATAAGGCCGAGAATTGCAAGCGGGCGCTGGAATGTTTTAAAGAGGCCCTGGAAGTTTACAATAAAGACAATACCAGCCTGAATTTTGCCATTACCCAGCATAATGCCGGGAATACCTATTTCCGAATGAGTGATATCGAAGCGCGGGATATCAACGCCGGAAAGGCAATGGAAGCCTTCCGGAAGGCTTTGGATGTTTATACCATGGAGGATTACCCGTTGCAATTTGCCACGATTCATAATAGCTTGGGCAATGCCTACTCCCGAATAGCGGAGAATGTGGATGCTGCTTTTAATTATAAACAGGCCGTCAGCAGTTACGAGAACGCTGCCAAAATAAAGACCATTGAGAAATTTCCCATGGATTACGCCATGATCCAAAACAGTTTGGGGAATTCTTATCATCAACTCGCCGAATTCGAAGCCAAGGCTGAAAACAACCGGAAAGCGCTGAACGCTTATCTGGAAGCGCTGAAAGTATATACTCTGGAACGTTTCCCCATGGTCTACGGCATTACCCAAATCAACATCAGGGCCATTTATTGCGCGCTGGCCGAGGCTGAAAACCGGCCGGAGTTGTACCGGCATGCTTTTAAAGCGTATGAGGAAGCTTTAAAGGTATTTACCGAGGAGAAATACCCGGAGAAAAACAAGCTGATCCGGAATGAAATAAAAAAACTGGTGGAACATTTGAAATCCAAGAATTTATTATGATATCTTGGGCAGACTTTTGTGATATTTATTGAAATGCTTAAAACCACTATATGTTATATTAGAATATGTCACTCGATACTGAATACGCTTCGAAAACCGATTACCCGCATAGATTCCTAGGAGTCTGTGCGCGTAACACTTTTAGTAACTATAAACCACTATATGTGGCATAAGAATATGTTACTTGATACTAAATAGGCTTCGAAAACCGATTAGCCGCACAGACTCCTAGTTTACTCGCACCATATCCCTAACCGACTTTTATCGTTTTTGAACTCCTCCCTGAAAGTAGATCAGTCAAGATAAAAGCATTATTGAGAAAAATTTTATCGAATAGTTTAAAAAACTAGATGGGGTCATGAATTTGATGATTGACAAAATTCGGATGATAATATATGCTATACCCAGTAAGGTATATTTTAAAGCAGTCATTTATTCTGTTCGAAAGTGTTTGATTTGAAAATCATTATAAATTCATGTTTTCATAATCACAGTGAAATAATTTTACCCCGGTTTCGTTTATTGTGAGCAAAGAACAATTGACAATTCAATTTCAACAAAAAGGGGGAGTTTTGGGATGAAGCCGAGATATTTTATTTGGGGTTTATGGATGATTGTAGCGGTCACACTGGTATTCACCGGATGGAAGAGCCTGGCGGCCGGAAAGGATGTGAGTCCTGAGATTGGAAAACTGGCTCCCGATTTTACGTTGAGCGATATTCACGGGAAAAGCTTCAAACTCAAAGATGTTACCAAACAGAATAAAGTGACCTTGATTAATTTTTGGGCCACCTGGTGCCCGCCGTGCCGGGGTGAAATTCCGGAATTGATTCAGTGGTATAAGAAGTATGCTTCCCAAAAAATGGCGTTGCTGGCCATCGACCTCCAGGAGGACCCGGGCAAGGTTAAAACTTTTGCCAAGGAAAAGGGTATGAATTTTACGGTTTTAGTCGACACCAACGGTGAGGTTGGAAACCAATATTGGGTTAGCTCTATTCCCACCACTTTTATCGTGGATAGCAAAGGACGGATTCGTGAAAAGATTGTGGGTGGGACCACGTTGGAAGCTTTAGAAGCCATAATTCAACCGCTCTTAAAAGGGAAATAACATGGAAACAGTTACGGTAGGACTTGCTTTTCTGGGAGGTTTGCTCTCCTTTTTATCGCCGTGTATCTTGCCGCTGGCGCCGGGGTACTTGGGTCTGATCTCCGGAGTTTCGGCCGGTGAACTGGCGGATGGGCAGGAACGCGCCGGTGGCGGGACGGGCAAGAAATGGCGTGTTTTGCAGGCGACCGGGGCGTTCATCGTTGGATTTACCATCGTTTTTATTATTATGGGGTTAACCAGTTCCTATCTGGGACAGCTATTTCGGGGAAACAGATATTTAATCACGCGGATAAGCGGGGTCATTGTTATTATTTTAGGATTGCACCAGGCGGGTTGGCTGCCAATCCGGTGGTTATACCGGGAACGGCGGTTCACCGTAAAGCATACCCTGGGATTGGGCGGCGCTTTCCTTACCGGGCTCGCGTTTTCATTTGGCTGGACTCCTTGTGTTGGACCGATTCTGGGTTCGATTATGGCGCTTTCCGCCAGCCAGGCAAGTTTAGGAGAAGGGGTTCTGTTACTCGGGGTTTATTCGCTGGGGTTGGCCGTACCATTTCTACTGTTGGCCATGGCTTTTGACCGGATGTCCCGCAGTTTAAACCGGATCAAACCATATATGAAGTATTTGGAGTGGGCCGCCGGGATATTATTGATTTTCATGGGAATTTTACTGCTCACGGGCGGATTTTTGAAGATGATCTCCTGGTTTATGCAGTTAACCGGAGGTTGGGATCCGGAGAGTATTCTGAAAAGTATCTTTACGAAATAGCGATTAAAAATCCGGGATGATCACCCCGGATTTTTGATTAATAATGAAGGGTTTATTATTCCGGAGGGTTCCCGAAAATGAAGCCGATGAATTGATTGGAATGATTAATCCGAGAAATTCGATACAAGTGTCCTTAAAAAGGTTAAAATTAGTGTTGACAAAACTGTTAATAAATTGTTACATTTGTATCACAAGATTGTTACAAAAATTGAAGCCATTTATGAAAGCGTTTGCACAGCTTCGGTTCTTTGAAAAGAGGTGGTGCTTAAAATAGTATATACGAGAGGTAATGTAAGCCGGTACATAAGCCTACCGCCTTTTTTACCGCAACTTTTTGTTAATTTGGCTTGAAAAGAATGGGAGGTTTTGTTACTTATGAGAAAACGTTTTTGGATGATGTTCCTGGGTGTGGTTTTGGTTTGTTTTGTATTCATGAGTTATACCGGATTTGCGGCCGACAGCGTTCAGATTCTTTATAAATGCAGCGCCAATGCGGCCGTGACCGGGAGTATCAGTCCCAGTTTACAGGTAGTGAATAACGGAACCACCAACATTCGGTTATCCGATTTAACAATCCGTTACTGGTACACCGATGACACCAATAAAACACAAGTACTCAACTGCGACTATGCCGCGGTGGGAACGGCCAATGTGGCCGGGGCCTTTGTCACACTTACAAGCCCCATCACAGGAGCCAATACATATTGTGAGATTAGTTTCAATCAAAGCGCCGGAATTTTAAGTTTGGGAGAGAACAGCGGCGATATTCAACTGCGGATTCATGCGGACGATTATACCAATATGAATCAAAACAATGACTATTCCTTTGATGGGACGGCATCTGCCTACACCGCCAATCCCAAGATTACCGCTTATTTTAAAGGAACATTGATCTACGGCTCCGATCCCTTAACCGGAGTGACCGTTCCTACGCCGGGACCCGGTGGAACTTTTGCAGTGACCTTGAATATTAATCCCGGCTCGGAACGGGCGGCGATTAGCCCGTATATCTATGGTTCCAACCAGCTGGTATCCGGAACCGAGGGTTGGACGGTCCGCCGCCAGGGGGGTAACCGTTCGACCGGTTATAACTGGGAGAATAACGCTTCCAGCGCCGGCAGCGACTGGAACCATTCCAGTGATAATTTCATTCCCTCCTATGAAGGTGTTCCTTCAAGTGAATCGGAGGTTCCCGGCATCGGGGTAACTTATTTCCACGATAAAGCGCAGGCCGCCAATGTTCCCTATACATTACTCACTTTGCAAATGGCCGGATATGTGGCCAAAGATAAAAACGGCACGGTGACCGAGGCGGAGACGGCTCCATCGTCCCGTTGGGTCCCGGTAGTGGCCGCTAAAGGTTTGGCGTTTTCCCTGACTCCGGATTTGACCGATAACACCGTATATATGGATGAGTTTGTTAATTTCCTGGTCAATAAATACGGGAATGCTTCCACCAGCACTGGGGTCAAAGGTTATAGCCTGGATAATGAACCGGCGTTATGGCAAAATACCCATCCCCGGATTCACCCGGCTCAGCCGACCTGCGCGGAATTAATGAGCAAGTCCATTGCTTTGTCCACTGCGGTTAAAAATGTTGACCCCTACGCTGAAATTTTCGGACCGGCGGCTTATGGGTTCGCCGAATTCTCAAGTTTTCAGGGAGCGCCGGATTGGACAAGCCTTCAAGGCAGTTATAGTTGGTTTCTCGATTATTATCTCGATCAAATGAGGCAAGCGTCCAATGCCGCTAACAAACGGCTGTTAGATGTCCTGGATGTTCACTGGTATCCGGAAGCTTATGGCGGAGGTTCGCGGATTACTTTTGGCGCCGATACGAGCAATGTAAATTGCAATAAAGCCCGTTTACAAGCACCCCGAACTTTGTGGGATCCGGCCTATCTTGAAAAGAGCTGGATTGCCCAATGGTTCCCGACTTATTTACCGTTGATTCCGAAATTGAAGAGTTCCATTGATACCTATTATCCGGGCACCAAACTTTCGTTTACCGAATTCAATTACGGTGGCGACACGCATATTACCGGCGGAGCCGCCATGGCCGATGCTTTAGGTATCTTCGGGAAATATGGGGTATACCTGGCCACATACTGGCAGGGAGATGGTGACGCCAATTATGTTACTTCCGCGTATCGATTATACCGCAACTACGATGGCGCGGGATCAACCTATGGGAATACCAAGGTCAAAGCGGAAACCACCGATATTGAAAACAGTTCGGTTTACGGGTCAATTACCGGCAGTGATGATACGACCTTGCATTTGATTGTCATCAATAAGAATTATGACAATGCGGGAACTTTTACCTTTAATATCGCCGGCAGCAGGAATTATACTTCGGCCAGAGTCTGGGCGTTTGATTCCACCAGCAGTTCCATTACCGAGAGAACGGCGGTCTCCAGTATCACCAACAATACCTTTTCGTATAGCATTCCGAAGCTGACGGTCTGCCACTTTGTACTCAGCGGTACGGGTATCATCAATCCGACCCCGACCCCGATTCAGACAGCGACCCCGGTGATAACGGCGACTCCGACACCGGTTCGGACTGCTACACCAGTAATTACGGCAACCCCGACTCCGACACCGGTTCGGACCGCAACACCAGTAATTACAGCGACTCCCACTCCGGTTCCAACCGCGACCCCGGTGGCGACTCCGACTCCGGATCCGTCCAACACTTATATTAAGGTACAATTCTATAATCAAAGTACCGCCGCAACCAGCAATCAAATTTATGTGAATTTCAAATTAATCAATACCGGCGGCAGCGCGATTGCATTGTCCAATGTCAAGATTCGATACTATTATACTATTGACGGTGTTAAACCACAGAACTTCTATTGTGATTACACACCCGTGGGAAGCAGTAACGTTATCGGAACATTTACGACGATGGCGACAGCCAAGACCGGCGCCGATACGTATCTGGAAGTTGGATTTACCAGTGGAGCGGGAAGTCTAGCGGGTGGAGGCGATGTGGTCATTCAGGCCAGAGTAGCCAAGAATGACTGGACGAATTATACCCAAACCGATGATTACAGTTTCAATTCTTCAGCTACATCGTATGCCGACTGGACTAAGACTCCCGTTTATGTTTCCGGCGTGCTACAATGGGGTACCGAACCCTAAAAAACTTTCCGTAATATCTCTTATGAAGGCCTATTTGCCAGGCTTTCATAAGAGATTTCTTATAATTTTTTCGCAACCGTTTGCAAAAACAACTATGATGATGGGACATCCGTGAAAACACCGGTGCGGTAACATCAAAGATTTCAACCGGAGTGTTTTCCAAAGATTGAAAATGAGTTACCCCGGGAGTAAGGTAACGAATCTTTTCAAAAGAAAAGAGGTGAATTCCTCAAATTAATACTAATTTTATATTTGGTTATGGTTTTTATTTTTAGAAGGGATTGTGAAAAAAATCACGTTTTCGATTAAGTAAATGTTTACAAACTGTTATTTGGAAAATTAACAAAAAAGGAGTAAATGTAAATGCGTAGATTCGGTTGGTTCATTTTGATTGGATTGTTTTTAATGCTCCAGCTGTTTTCCTGGTCGGGATTACAGGCCGCCACAAGCTATAATTATGTCGATGCTTTGGCCAAGTCAATCCTTTTCTATGAAGCAAGTTGGTGCGGACCGGATGCAGGCAGCAACCGGTTGAAATGGCGTGGTCCCTGTCATACCACGGATGGCAGTGATGTGGGGATTGATCTTACCGGCGGGTTTCATGATGCCGGTGATCATGTCAAGTTCGGTTTGCCCCAAGTTTATGCCGCATCCACTTTGGGGTGGGCCTATTATGAATTTAAAGATACTTTCGTCGCGAATGGGCAAGATGAGTATCTGCTCAACATTTGTAAGCATTTCACCGACTATTTTTTGAAGTGCTTCCCGAATAATACCACATTTTATTATCAATGCGGCGAAGGCAACGCGGATCATATTTATTGGGGGCCGCCGGAATTACAGACCACTTCCCGGCCTACCCTGTATGTATCCAATTCAACCACCCCCGCTTCCGATGTCTGCGGTACCGGAGCGGCGGCTTTGGCTTTAATGTACATCAATTATCTGGATCGTGACGCTACTTATGCCGCTAAATGTTTAACGGCGGCCCAAAACCTTTATGCTTTGGGCAAATCCATCCATAAAGCCGGTGGCAGCTTGAGCCAAAGCGGCGGTTTTTATACTTCGTCCACGGATCTCGATGATCTGTCCTGGGGCGCCATTTGGCTTTATTTGGCCACCAATGATTCCAGCTATATGTCGGATGTGGACGCCTTTATGGTGGAGAAACGAATTGACGGCAACAATACCTTTTCCAATCATTGGACCCATTGCTGGGATGATGTGAACGGCGGAGTCTTCATTAAATTGGCCCAATTGACAACCAACGCTACCTATATCACCATTGCCGAGGAAAATCTGGACTGGTGGATGAACTCGGTTCCAACCACTACAGCCGGCGAAAAATATATCAGCTCCTGGGGAGCGCTTCGTTATACCGCCGCGGAGTGCATGATGGCTTTGGTATATTACAAAACCACCAACAATGCCGATTACTTAAACTTCGCCAAAGAGCAGATTGACTATATGCTGGGTACCAATCCACGGAATAGCTCTTATGTGGTGGGATTTGGCAATAATTATCCGAAATTCCCGCATCACCGGGCGGCTAGTGGCCGGATGGAATCTGCTCCGGCTTATGAAACCAAGAAGGACCCTGAACGACATTTGCTGTACGGCGCTTTGGTGGGGGGGCCCGACCAAAGTGACAATTACACGGATGATGTGGATAAGTATGTCTACACCGAAGTTGCGATTGACTATAATGCCGGTTTCGTGGGGGCTATGGCCGGGATGACCAAATACTTCGGGACGGCCGGCCAGACACCGGAAGCCACCCCCGGGATCGAATCCTCTCAGGTTGAGTATTATACCGAGGCATCGGTGCTGGAGGCAGACAAACAACACGTAACCATCGACGCCATAATTCATTGCGCGCCATTATTACCGCCGCATTATGTAACCGATCTCTCGTTTCGGTACTTTATCGACTTGAGTGAGTATTATGCCAACGGCTATACAGTAAATGATATCGGACCCGCCGTTAATTACGCTTATGCGAATGGTACATTATCAGGGCTGATTCCCTGGGATGAGGCTAATCATATCTATTACGTTGAGGGTAAATGGCCGAACACCTCATTAATTTATGGAAAAGTTGAGTTTCAATTCCGGATAGCGAATTATAGCGCCAGTTTATGGAATTCAACCAATGATTTTTCCTATACCGGTTTAACGAAGACTTTGGCGACCACCCAAAATATCCCGATTTATATTAATGGGGTAAAAGTATCCGGTGTGGAGCCCCCGGGAGGATCCTCCGCAACTCCTACCGCTACACCTGTCCGAACCGCAACTCCGGTTCCAACGGTGACTCCGGTTCCCACCGCGACGCCCGTGGCAACTGCCACCCCTGTCCGAACCGCGACTCCGGTTCCAACGGCGACCCCGGTCCCGCCTACCGGTAGTATCAAGGTGCAGATGTATAATTCCAATAAAACGGCGACTTCAAATGCGGTATACGCTCAGTTCAAAATCGTCAACACCGGTACTGGTACTGTCAACTTGTCCAATGTAAAGATGCGGTACTATTATACGATTGATGGCACGAAGGCGCAGAGTTTCTTTTGCGATTACGCCACCATCGGAAGCGCCAACGTAACCGGAACTTTTGTCAG
Source organism: Bacillota bacterium (assembly GCA_023436305.1). GTDB lineage: Bacteria > Bacillota > UBA4882 > UBA8346 > UBA8346 > JAEZJQ01. Next base: position 33,444 of record JAEZJQ010000093.1, on the reverse strand, counting down.
TATGGCGACTGCCAAGACCGGAGCCGACTATTATCTGGAGATCGGCTTTACCAGTGGCGCAGGCAGTATTTCAGCCGGTTCCAGCGCCGAAATTCAGGCCCGGTTTGCCAAGACGGATTGGTCCAATTACACCCAGACCGATGATTATTCCTTCAATTCCTCAGCTTCGGCATACGTGGATTGGACGAAAGTGACCGGGTATATTTCCGGGGCTTTGCAGTGGGGCGTTGAGCCGTAGGTGCGAGTGAAAGAAGTCACGAGTCTAGAGTCACGGGTCCGGAATTGAGAGTCAAAAGTCTAAAGTTGATGTTAACCATTAGAAGGTTAAGTCACAAAAGACAGGAGTCGGAGGTTGAAGAGTTGATATTTGGCCTTTGACCGCCGACGAATAAAAAAAGGAGTGAATGTTGAAATGCGTAAGTGGGGTTTATTTATAATCATATTGGCTTTTGGGATGCTGCAACTGGTTTCGGTATCGGGATTGCAGGCGGCGGACGGTTATAATTACGTGGATGCTTTTGCCAAGTCGATTCTTTATTATGAGGCGAGCTGGTGCGGACCGGATGCGGGAAATAACCGGTTACCCTGGCGCGGGCCTTGCCATGTTTCCGACGGCAGTGATGTGGGGCTGGATCTTACCGGTGGGTTTCATGACGCCGGGGATCATGTGAAGTTCGGGTTGCCCCAGGTCTACGCTTCATCCACCCTGGCCTGGGCCTATTATGAATTTAAAGACACTTTCGTAGCCACCGGGCAAGACGGGTATATGCTCAATATCTTAAAGCATTTTACGGATTATTATTTGAAGTGCTTCCCCAATAATACTACTTTTCATTATCAATGCGGCGACGGCGGCACGGATCATCCTTACTGGGGACCGCCGGAATTGCAAACTACCGCGGTAACCACCCGGCCCACGTTATTTTCAGCGACGCCCAGCACACCGGCTTCCGATGTTTGCGGTAGCGGGGCGGCCACTTTGGCTTTAATGTATTTGAATTATTATGAGCATAATGCTGTTTATGCCAATCAATGCTTAACCGCTGCTAAAAATTTATACGCTTTCGGCAAATCGACCCATGTAAAAGGTGGCAGTTTGAGTAACAGCGGCGGTTATTACGGTTCAACCACCGATCTTGATGATTTAAGCTGGGGCGCCGTTTGGCTTTATATAGCCACCAATAACGCCGCTTATCTGGCGGATGTGGATGCCTATATGACCGAAAAGGGAGTGCTTACTCCGGATGGCGGCAATGGTTATTCCAACCATTGGACTCACTGCTGGGATGATGTTTTCGCCGGAGTCTTCGTCAAATTGGCGCAAGTTTCCACCAATGTCCAGTATGCCAACATTGCCAAAGAAAATTTGGCCTACTTTATGAACGGCGCGCCAACCACCGCCGCCGGGGCCACGTTTATCAATTCCTGGGGAGCGCTGCGCTATACTGCGGCTGAATGCATGTTAGCCCTGGTAATGTATAAATACAACGGCACCGTTGATTATTTAAATTACGCCAAGACCCAGATCGATTATATGCTGGGCACCAATCCGCGGAATAGCTCCTATGTGGTTGGATTTGGCAATAATTATCCCAAATTCCCGCACCACCGGGCGGCCAGCGGCCGGATGGAACTGGCGCCGGCTTATGAACACAAGTCGGAGCCCGAAAAGCATTTGCTGTACGGCGCTTTGGTGGGAGGACCCGATATTTCCGATAACTTTGCGGATGATATTGAAGAGTATTGCTATTCCGAGGTAGCCATTGATTACAATGCCGGTTTTGTGGGAGCCATGGCCGGAATGGCCAAATATTATGGCGCGGGCCAAACTCCGGAACCAACTCCGGGTATTGAGGCGGGCGTTATCGAGTTTTATGATGAGGCCAAGGTGCTTAAAGAGACCAATCAAGAAAATACTATTTATGTTATGCTTTATTGTGACACCTTATTGCCGCCCCGTTATGTATCAGGGCTTACTTTCAGATACTTTGTTGATTTAAGCGAGTATTATGCCGCGGGTTTAACTGCCGCCGAAGTCTCCGCCGCCGTCGAGTACGGCCCGAATGGCGGCGTGGTATCGGGGCTAATGCCCTGGGATGAGGCCAATCATATCTATTACGTGGAAGCTAGTTGGCCGAATTCCCAAAATTACGGGAAAATTGAGTTTCAATTCAGAATGTGCGCTTATAATTCCAATATCTATGATGCAACCAATGATTTTTCCAGAACCGGCTTAACCGGTACTTTGGCGGTAACTCAAAATATCCCGGTCTATCTGGATGGAGTAAAAGTATTCGGCACGGAACCTCCCAAAGGTGAAACTGTAACTCCTACTGCTACACCGGTGAGGACGGCGACGCCCAATGTTTCCGGGACACCAACCCCGGTTCCAACCGCCACTCCGGTTCCCACTCCCACTCCGGTTCCGACTGCCGGTAATATCAAGATACAAATGTATAATACCGTTCGTACCGCCACTTACAATTCGATTTACCCGCAATTCAAGCTATTCAATACCGGGACCAGCTCCATTACCCTGTCAAATGTAAAAATAAGGTATTATTATACCAAAGACGGAGCCCAACCGCAAAACTTTTTCTGCGATTATGCCTCCGTCGACAGCAGTAATGTTACCGGTACCTTTGTCAGTATGGCAGCCCCCAAGACCGGCGCTGATTGTTATGTGGAAATCGGTTTTTCGAGCGGCGCGGGTACTTTAAACCCAGGAGCCACCACGGAAGTCCAAATCAGGTTCTCCAAGTCGGATTGGTCGAACTATACCCAGACCAACGATTATTCATTCAATGCCTCAAGTACGGCTTACACTGATTGGACCAAGGCCGCCGGGTATGTCTCCGGTACGCTGCAATGGGGAAGCGAACCCTAAGAGGACATTGCGGCAAATTGTAGTTGCTTGAATCGTAAACACTGTTCAATCCGGGATTTTAGCGCATGTGAGCATAAGTCCCGGATTTTTTTGATCAAAAACTTTTCATGTGAATCACAATTTGTGGATGGAATAAAAGTTGGCGGGGGGCCTGAAGGAGCCTTTTTCCAGAGAAATGGTGAAGCCGGAAACAGCCCAAGCGTTTCACGGCCAAGGCCGGTGCTCTGATTCCGCCGGTCCGGACCCGGATGGGTTATGAGATAATCCGGGTGGAAGGCGGAAACGCTTTTCTCCGATAATAAATATTATGCCAATTTGATCATTCAGATGTATACCACGCTTGGTCAGGAAAGCGAAGCGGCAAGGTTTAAACAAAAAATGTAGCAATTTGATTTTCCTTCCATTAATTGAATCAAGTAAACGTTTTTATCAGGGGATTTAGCATATTTTGAAAATCAAATGTGATCTATAAGTTATGAAGATGATATGCAAGTAAGTTGACAACTTTTGTTGAAGTGTTACAATATAGTTAAGAATAATTAACAGAAGTGTAAATATACTTCCTATGAATGGAAATCAAGAAAATTTAAAGAAAAGATATTTACGCTGCAAAAAGAGGCTGTGGCTTCAAAAAATCTGAATTTGCAAACGCTTTACAAGGTGGTGGTGATTGAAAAATAAAGCAGATTCATGGATTTCGTTTTAATTATACCTAAAAATTGTTGAAAGAAAGGATTTGATTGGTCTCGTGCCGGTACTCCGGCGCGGTGGGTAAAACATTCCGGATCTTACACGATTGGTTCCGATATTGTTATCATTACACACACAAACACACACTGGGAAAAAGTAATTGATGAAGCAAGATTATAGCGGGTACACTTGACAGACACTTACACAAATTAATCAGATTTAAAGTAACGCTAGCCGGACTGAAGTCGGATATAGTTTATATGTTCCAGGCAACCGTATTGGAGAAATCTCCTGATCCAACCGTTTATTGGTGTATAATCACCCTCTTAATCAATCCTCAAGCGCCAGGAACCTCGATACTAACTCCTACACCGGTATCAACGCCAACTAATTCCCGGTAAAGTGAATTTCATATTCGATGCCAAAATATTGGCAGTCTCGTGTGCCACGGATACTAATCTTCGATCCAATGGTAAAAAACGTCCGGCTATATTGTTAAATGTTTCCAATTAGATCATTTTAAAAGAACCATAAGTTATCGGTAAAAATGAAGCGAAGGAGAAAAACCATGAAGTTTACGAACCGGTTTTTAAATATTTTATTCCTGGTTTGCCTGGCGGTTTCCCTGTTCTTTTTCGTATCACCGCAAAATATGACGCAGGCCACTTCACCGGCGCCGGGGATCGTATATACACAAGGGACCCAGTTTGTGCTCGACGGTTATCCGTTTTATTTCGCGGGAGCCAATTCCTATGACCTTTTTACCAAATCCACCGCTGAAATTGATACCCGGATGGCGGATATGAAGGCGGATGGCATTAAAGTAGTCCGGACCTGGGGGTTCTCCCATGAAACCTGGCATGGTTTTGAACCGCAAAAAGGCGTTTACATGGAAGAACAATTCCGGTTATTTGATTACATTATGAAATCCGCCCGGGATAATGGGATCAAGATTATTATTACCCTGGAAAACTATTGGGAAGCTTATGGCGGCATCGATACCCGGCTTGCTTGGGAAGGCCTTCCGGGGACCAGCCATGTGAACCGGGCTAAATTCTTTACCAACGCGGGCTGTAAAGCAAGTTACAAAAATTATCTGGAGCATTTTGTCAACCGGGTCAACTATTATACCGGTGTGCCGTATAAAGACGATCCCACCATCTTTTCCTGGGAATTGATGAACGAACCGCGCTACCAGGATGCGGGCGAGAATAGCACCGGTACCACACTCAGAGCCTGGGTGGACGAGATGGCCGGTTATATCAAGAGCCTTGATACCAAACACATGGTCAGCGCCGGTATCGAGGGCCACGAATCCAAGTATGGTTTCGGTGGAGATGAAGGCAACCCGTTTATTTACATTCATCAGTCACCCTATATCGATTTCTGTACCGCCCATCCCTACCCGGATGAAAGCTGGGCTAATCTCTCCGTGGAACAGGCGGCGGCTTTGGTTGCCGCCTGGATTGACGATGCCCATAATGTGGTAGGCAAGCCCTTCGTATTGGAGGAGTTCAATACCCATAGCAATAAAGAAGCGTATTGGAACGCCATGTATGCTCAAATGGAATCCAAAAACGCAGCCGGAGATAACTTTTGGAACTATAACGATAAGATCACGAGCAATTTTGATATTTTGCACGGGGATTCCATCTTAACCACCGTATTTAAACCCCATGCCGATAAAATGGCGGCCAAGAACCGAGCATTGTTGCATGCGCCGTTGGCCTTCAACCAGACAGCTCCCGCCGGCGGGGCCACCGGTATTTTGCCGAGAAAACCTTTCACATGGGAACCGGCAGTGGCAGCGGCTACATATACGCTTGTGGTTTCCGCCAATAGTGACTATTCAAGCCCTATAATCAACGAGGCGGGGATCACCGGGACCCAGTATACCCCCACTGTTGATATGGCATTTGGCACGAAATACTACTGGAAAGTAACGGCGGTCAACTCAATCGGCGGCACGGTGGCCTCCAATGCCGGGATTTCGTTTACGACCCGGACGGCGCCTGCGGTTGCGCCGGGTTCATTCAACCAGACCGCTCCGACGGCCAATTTGGTGGGCGCATTGTTACGGCCGGTCTTTTCCTGGACCGCATCCACCGAAGCGTTGTATTATAACCTGGTGGTATCCACCAGTAGTAGTCTTACCAATCCGGTGATTAACGTCAGTTACCTGGCGGGCACTTCATATACGCCAACAGCGGATCTGGGGTTGAATACCACTTATTACTGGAAAGTAACCGCGGTGAATAACATCGGTTCCACGGCTGCCTCCAACGGGGGTATCTCATTCGTAACCGTCGATCTCCCGCCCATTACCGCCACCGGAAAAATCCAGGCGATGCTGAACGGCAACAGCACCCAGGAGACTCAGTATAAAGTGGTAGTCAAAAATACGGGCGGCGGGGTTTTGGATACATTCACCGCCAGGATATACCTTGATTTGACGGAGGTTTATGCCGGCGGGTATACTTATAGCAATGTGGTAGTTGAAAGTTTATACGATCAAAGCAGTGGCAAAACCACCTTATCGGGCCCTTACGTTTGGGATGCCGCCAATAAAATATACTATGTCAAGGTTGATTGGAATTATCAATTGGCGGACGGGGCCAGCATCGAGCAGGATCTGCGCGTAAGACTCAGCGGATGGCAAAGCGCCTGGAACGGCGCCAATGATTATAGCTATACGGGTTTGGGCAGCAGTTTCGCCGATACTCAATATATTCCATTATATCGTGGAAATTTGAAGATGTGGGGAACTGATCCGGGGCAGACCGTAACACCAACGCCGACTCCGGTGACAGTGACTCCGACCCCGGTGGTTACACCGACTCCGGTTCGAACTGCTACCCCGGTGGTGACTGCTACACCGACTCCGGTTCGAACTGCTACCCCGGTGGCAACCGCCACACCGACCCCGGTTCCAACCGCGACTCCGGTGGTAACCGCAACTCCAGTCCCGACTACCGGCAGCATTAAGGTGCAATTTTATAATCAAAACACCGCGGCCACTTCGAATCAGATTTATCTGAATGTCAAATTGTTGAATATCGGGAGTAGCGCGGTTAGCTTATCGGATGTTAAAATCCGGTATTATTACACGATTGACGGTACCAAGCCACAAGTCTTCTATTGTGATTATTCATCCGCAGGTTCCGGTAATGTGACCGGTACTTTCACCACCATGAGCACCGTCAAGACCGGCGTCGATACTTATTTGGAAATTGGTTTCACGAGCGGCGCGGGAAACCTGGCGGCTGGTGGTAATACAACAGTTCAAGCCAGAGTTGCCAAGAATGATTGGTCGAACTACACCCAGACCGGCGATTATTCCTTCAATTCTTCAGGGACCGGTTTTTCGGATTGGACCCAGGTAACCGGGTATGTCTCCGGTGTATTGCAATGGGGTGTTGAACCATAAAATCGTTTGTCGGAAACAGTACTCCTTTTGGGGTGCTGTTTCCGTTCATTTTAAAGTTCAATATATCCGAAGATCCCTCAGACAAAAAAGAAAGGAGTGTGATTGATAAAAAATCCGATACGGCGCTTTACATCAAGTAAAAGCTTGAACGATTGTTGATTCGATTATCTTGGAAAGAAGGGGTTATTACAGTGAGAAAATTTAGCTTATTGGTAATTGTTATCGCATTAATGATGCTTCAAGTATTTTCTTTCTCGGGAATTCAAGCGGCGACGAATTTTAACTACGTCGATGCTTTTGCTAAGTCCATTCTTTATTATGAGGCCAGCTGGTGCGGACCCGATGCCGGGAACAACCGCTTAAAATGGCGCGGCCCCTGCCATACCTCCGATGGTAGTGATGTGGGTCTGGATTTGACTGGTGGGTTTCATGACGCCGGTGACCATGTGAAATTCGGTTTACCCCAAGTTTACGCCGCATCCACTTTGGGCTGGGCTTATTATGAATTCAAAGACACTTTCGTATCCACCGGGCAAGATAAATATATGCTCAACATTTTAAAACACTTTAACGACTACTTTTTGAAATGTTTCCCCAATAATACCACTTTTCATTACCAATGCGGCGACGGCACCACGGACCATTCTTACTGGGGGCCGCCGGAACTGCAAACAACCGCTTTGACAACCCGGCCGACTTTATACTCGGCTACGACCAGCACGCCAGCTTCCGATGTTTGTGGCAGCGGGGCCGCTTCGTTGGCGTTAATGTACTTGAACTACAAGGACAAGGATGCGACTTATGCCAATCAATGCTTAACTGCAGCCAAAAGCTTGTATGCCTTTGGGAAACAATACCGGGGCAAGAGTGAAAGCGGTGGTTTTTACGGGGCAACCACCAATCTTGATGATTTAAGTTGGGGCGCCATTTGGCTTTATGTAGCCACCAACGATAGCGCTTACATGACGGATGTTGATTCCTTCATGGCTGAGAAGGGAATCGCCGGGGACAACGGTTATTGCAACCACTGGACCCACTGCTGGGATGATGTGTATGGCGGCGTGTTTGTCAAATTGGCGCAATTGACCAACAATGCGGCCTATATCCGCATTGCCGAGGAAAATTTAAATTACTTCATGAATGGTGCTCCAACGACGGCGGCCGGCGCTACTTATATCAACTCCTGGGGAGCGCTCCGTTATACCGCAGCTGAGTGCATGATGGCGGTGGTGTATCACAAAACCACTCAAAACGCGAATTACTTAAATTATGCGAAAAAACAAATCGACTATATCCTGGGGAATAATCCGGCCAATATGTCTTATGAAGTGGGCTTCGGTACCTTATACCCCAAATTCCCGCATCACCGGGCCGCCAGCGGCCGTATGGAAGCGGCTCCGGCTTATGAAACCAAGAAAGATCCCCAAAAGCATTTGCTTTATGGCGCTTTGGTGGGGGGACCCGATATTAATGACCAATACAACGACGATGTTGATGAATATGCGTATACCGAGGTAGCCATTGATTATAACGCCGGTTTTGTGGGCGCCATGGCCGGAATCGCCGCCAATTACGGGGCCGGTCAATCTCCGGAAGCTACTCCCGGCATCGAACCGGCCAATGAATTTTACACCCAGGCCAAGGTAATGGGAGAGAACAATCAACAAATGACCATCGACGCTTTTATCAATTGTGATACCTTATTACCGCCCCGTTATGTAACAGGTATGACATTCAGATACTTTGTGGACTTAAGTGAGTATTATGCCGCGGGTTTGACCGCCGCCGATGTTGCCGGCGCCATCAATTACGCTCCGAATGGCGGTGTAATCTCCGCCATGAAGCCTTGGGATGTGGCGAACCATATTTATTACTTGGAAGGCAGTTGGCCGGGTTCCCAAAATTACGGCAAAATTGAATTCCAATTCAGAATCACTTGCTATACCTCGACTGTCGCCGACTTCAGTAATGATTTTTCCAGAACCGGCCTGACCGCCACTTTAGCGACAACCCAGAACATTCCAATTTATGTTGACGGTGTTAAGGTATTCGGTACGGAGCCTTCCCAAGGCGGAACGACAACACCTACCGCTTCACCTGTTAAGACCGCGACCCCAGTGGTAACCGCAACTCCGGTTCCCACGGCAACTCCAGTTGTTACAGCAACTCCGGTTCGTACGGCAACACCGGTTGTTACAGCTACTCCGGTCCCCACCGCGACTCCGGTAGTTACCCCAACCCCGACTCCGGCGGTTGGCAGTATTAAGGTTCAGTTCTATAATCAAATTACCGCCGCGACCGGCAACCAGATCTATACCAATATCAAATTGGTCAATACCGGCAGTAGCGCCATTACTTTGTCCAATGTAAAGATCCGTTACTACTATACAATTGACGGTTCCAAACCACAGACCTTCTATTGCGATTATACACCCGTCGGCAGCAGTAATGTTACCGGGACCTTTGTAACGATGAGCACCGCCAAGACCGGCGCCGATACTTATCTGGAAGTTGGATTCTCAAGCGGGGCGGGCAGTCTCTCCGCTGGAGGAAATGTAACCATCCAGGGCAGAATCGCCAAGAACGATTGGAGCAATTACACTCAGACTGACGATTATAGCTTCAATTCCTCGGCGACGACTTACGTTGACTGGGCCAAAACCACCGGATATGTTTCCGGCGCGCTGCAATGGGGTACCGAACCCTGAGATAGATTTAATTTGAGAAACTAAATCGGGATATGGTAAACCATCTTTTCCTGATGAGTTTCTTTCGCTTAATACTAAGTTGCATTCAAATAAATCCAAATTTATGCGAATGCAACTTAGTCCCGCTCTCAACTCAAAGCGATATGAAATGGATTTAAATTTTAATATAAACTTGAAAAAACTTGACGTTTGTAAAAATGTTGGTTTAAGTTAAATATGATAAAAAACAACAAATTATTATCCGAAATTATGATAATCTTCTCGTTTACAATCCTTACCGGTGAGTCAATGAAATAGATGGAAACAGTAGATAATACTATAATAATTATCGTAAACGCCGTTTGTTCCGGAAGTTTTGCAAACGCTTTCAAAAAATCATTAGTTTATTATGAAACTTAAAAAAGGATTAATTTATGATAACCTTGCAAAAACCCGGCTAAAAACAACAAAATATAGAGGCTTTGTTGAATTTGAGTTGATTTAACAAAAAAGAGCAATTCTATTAATGGGGAGGAAAAGAAAAGTTGAAACACTACAAAAACACGAATTCCTGTTTGCGATTTCTGATCCCGCTGGCCATGTTCCTGCTGGTTTTAAGCGTGGTGATGATGCCGCAGGTACATGCAGCCGCCACCGGGACCATCGATATTAACATCACCTATCAAACCCTGGAAGGATTCGGGGCGGCCTGCGCCTGGTATCAAAGTTGGTTGACCGAACATCCCTATAAACACGAGATCTATGATTTGTTATTTAACGGGTTGGGCCTCGATATTTACCGTTTCCGGAACCAATACCGGAATGAGGCCGGTTTTGACTATGAAGAAGCTGAGATCATTAAGATGGCCAATGCTTCATTGGGATATCCCATCAAAACACTTCTTTGTTCCTGGTCGCCACCCGCTGATCTCAAAGTGGACGGCATATTGAACGGTGGCACCTTGATCAAGGAAAATGGAGCTTACGTTTACAGCAAGTTTGGCGATTACTGGTATAATTCATTGAATGCATATGCGGCAAAGGGAATTTTTCCTGATTATATCAGCATTCAAAATGAGCCGGATTATGTAAACTCGGGTTGGGAAACCTGTCTGTTGGATCCGTACGAGGGAAGTAACGGCAATGCCGGATATCCTCAGGCTTTAGGGGCGGTATATACCAAATTGCAATCTCTGTCTGCCATTCCGAAGATCATTGGACCGGAAACCGCCGGGATCGCAAATAGTCTGGTGCAAACCTACATCGCAAATTTGGATTCATCGCAGCTTTACGGAATCGCCCATCATCTATACAACGGCGGTGATGCCGGTACCCCGGATAGTTTTCTTACCAGTATGGCTTCTCTTTACACTACTTATCCGTCGAAACCTCTTTTCCAAACCGAGTATGATATGGGAACCCCTTTTACTACCGCATCATTGATTTGTAACTCCCTGGTTTCGGAAGGGGTAAGCGCGTATTTCTTCTGGGATTTGATCTGGGATACCAGCCAACGGCCGTTGATCGCCCTGGAAAATCCATGGGACCAGAGCATATGGACTTCTAGCCATGGATATATCGTATCCGACTTTTATTATGTGCTCAAACAGTTTTCCAAATTTACCGATCCGGGTTTCAAACGGGTTTGGGCAACTTCGGATGCCAGTACCGTTAAAATGGTGACTTTCGCATCCCCTGATAATACTCAGCTTACGACGGTTCTTATCAATAATGGAAGCTCGGAAACTACTATGGCCTTGAATTTCGGGAGTTTTACCCCGAGTAGTTCGGCCATTTATCGTACCATCCCCGGTGGCGCCGATAAGTTCGCTTCCGCCGGCAGTCTTGGTTCTGGAAATACGGTGACTTTGCCGGCCCAGTCAGTGGTCACGGTAGTGGCTTATAGCGCATCTCATGTAGCCGCGCCGACTCCCGCGCCGCTACCGACTCCATCGCCGGCTTCGTCCGCCTGGAGTCCTTACAATCCGATTGAGGCTGAGAATTATTCGAGTCAAAACGGCATTCGGACTCAAATGATTGATGATGCCGGTAATCGGACTGTTGGTTATATTGAAAGTGGTGACTATTTAGTTTTTAACAACATTGATTTCGGAACGGCGGCAACCGGGTTCCAGGTTAGCGCTTCCAGCGCCAACAGCGGCGGTAATATCGAAATCCGGCTGGATAGCGAAAGTGGGACGTTAGTCGGAACGTGCGCCATTTCCGGGACTGGAGCATGGGGCACTTATACCGATGTTTCCTGTAGTGTGAGTGGGGCCAGCGGTATCCATGATCTTTACCTAGTATTTACCGGTAACGGCGATGATTATTTATTTAATATTGACTGGTTTAAGTTTACCGGAAGCGGGGCCACGGCTACACCGACTCCGGTTCGCACCGCGACTCCGGCGCCAATTGCGACCACGACACCCATACCCGTACTCACTGCGACGCCGATGCCAACAGCAACGCCCACTCCCAAGCCGGGATGTATTAAAGTGGTGTACAAATGCAATGATACCAATGCTACTACCACCTCGATTCGCCCCTGGTTCCAGGTAACGAACACCGGCAGTAACTCGATTGCCCTGGCCAACGTTACGATCCGTTATTGGTATACCATTGATACCAACAAGACCCAGGCCTTTTACTGTGATTATGCTCAACTGGGCCCATCCAAAGTCACCGGCAAATTTGTAAGCGTGTCAACCAGCGATAGCACCGCCGATTATTATTTAGAAGTTGGATTCACCAGTGGCGCCGGTAGTTTGGGTGTCGGTGGCTCTACCGGTGATATTGAGTTGCGTTTTATCAAGAATGATTATTCCAATTACACACAGGGCAATGATTACTCCTTTAATGGGACTATGACCGCTTATGGCCAAAATACCAATGTAACCGGATATTTAAATGGTGTGCTGGTATTTGGAACCGAACCAGGTTCGGTGGTGGCAGCGACCCCGACTCCGACAGCGGTGGTAACGGCGACCCCAACCCCTACCGTGACTCCGACAGCTGTGGTAACGGCGACTCCGGCTCGTACCGCGACCCCGACAGCGGTGGTAACGGCGACTCCGTCTCCTACTGCGACTCCGACAGCAGTGGTGACCCCGACCCCGGTTCCGACCACGGGTAGCATTAAGGTGCAATTCTATAATCAAAATACCGCTACGACCAGCAACTCGATTTATCTCAACTGCAAATTAGTGAATACCGGCAGCAGCGCCATAGCGCTTTCAAATGTGAAGATTCGTTACTATTACACCATCGACGGCGCTAAATCGCAAAATTTCTATTGTGATTATACACCGGTGGGTTCCGGTAACGTGACGGGTACTTTTGTGACCATGGCCTCCGCCAAAATCGGCGCCGATACTTACTTGGAAGTTGGATTTACGAGTGGAGCCGGAAGTCTGGCGGCCGGGGCCAGTGTTGCCATCCAGGGCAGGTGCGCCAAGAGTGATTGGTCGAACTATACCCAGACCGGCGATTATTCGTTTAATTCCACGGGAACTACTTTCGTGGATTGGACCAAAGTCACCGGGTATGTCTCCGGGTCGTTGCAATGGGGTGTCGAACCCTAGGAATTGAGCCATGGAAGCAGCGCCGTTTTTACGGCGTTGTCTCCGGAAATGCCTGACCGGATTTTAAATATGGAAAGAGGGGAACCGTATGCGAAAAGCAATCCGTATAATTTGTTGTGTAATGCTTCTCACCGGCATTTTAATGACCAATATCAGCGCCGCTACTTTTAATTACGGCGAAGTGCTTCAAAAGGCGATTTTGTTTTATGAAGCCCAACGTTCCGGCTCGCTTTCGACTTCCAGCATCCCGACCCGCCTCACTTGGCGGGGTGATTCTCAAACCACCGACGGTCAAATTGAGGGTCTGGACCTGACCGGCGGTTGGGTGGATGCCGGTGATAACATGAAGTACGTGATTACCATGGCCGAGACCGTGAACATGATGGCCTGGAGCGCTATCGATTATCCATCGGCCTATACAAACAGCGGCCAGATGATATGGCTGCAAAACCAACTGCGCTGGGCGAATGATTTCTTTATCAAAGCGCATCCGTCGGCCAATGTTTTTTACGGCCAGGTGGGAATGACCAAATCGGATCACGACAAATGGATCCCGATTGAATCCACCCAATATTTAAATGACCGGACGGCGGTGAAAATGGATACGTCCAATCCGGCCACGGATCTGGTTTGTTCGGTGGCGGCGTCCATGGCTGCTTCCTCCATCGTTTTCCGCTTGTCTGATCCGGCTTACGCGAATACTTTACTTACCCATGCCGAACAGCTTTACAGTTTCGGCGATAATTACCGTGGGACATATTATGATGCCATCAAAAAAACCGATTCGGATACCCCATATCAATCCTGGAGCGGATATAATGATGAGCTGTGCTGGGGAGCGGCCTGGCTTTATAAAGCCGAGGAAGCCAAAAGCGCGGGCAGCGGTTCCGCCTATCTCGCCAAAGCCGTCTCTTATTATTCCGGTTTGGGGAACGAGGGCAATACCGGCTATCATAAGTATAAATGGACCCATAATTACGATGACGCCACCTTTGGCTGTTACGTATTAATGAATCAACTGGTTCCCGGCGAAGCCCTTTATCAGGAAGATGTGGAACGGTGGCTGAATTGGTGGACCGTCGGTGGCACCGAATACGGTGGAGACGGCACGAAGATTACATATACACCGGGTGGCCATGCCCGTTTGGATAACTGGGGTTCGCTGCGTTATGCGGCCAATACTTCCTTTTTGGCGTTTATTTATTCCGACAAACTCACGGATGCTACCAAGAAAGCCCGTTATCATGATTTTGCAGTAGGCCAGATCAACTACATCCTGGGAGCGAACCCTCGGAACGGAAGTTACATGGTGGGTTTCGGCGCCAATTCACCCCGGCATCCGCACCATCGTACCGCCCATGGCGCTTGGGGACGGAGAATGGAATACCCGGCCAACCACCGCCATGTTCTCTATGGCGCTTTGGTGGGCAGCCCCAATTCCGATGATTCTTATAATGATTCCATCAGCGACTATGTGGCCAACGAAGTGGCTCTGGACTATAATGCTTGCTTAGTGGGCGCTTTAGCCCGGATGTATCACGAATTTGGGGGGACTCCCATCGCGGATTCCAGTTTTCCATTGGCGGATACGGCATATACTTCCAAGGATGAATGGCCGGTATTTGTTAAAGCTTATTGGCAGGGCGCGGGTGGCTGCCAACTGTCATTCCGAATTGAAAACCGGTCGAGCTGGCCGGCCCGGGCCAGTAATAATTTAAAGGTGCGGTATTTCTTCACTTTGGATGCGGCCAATATCAGTGATGTCAGCATTAGCTTGGGAACTTCCCCTACGGGAACCGTCCTGTCGGGTCCGACACTATGGGATGCCACCAATAAAATCTATTATGTTACCATTGACCTTTCGGGTATATGGATCATGCCTGGGTATATGTGGGATTACGGCGGGCCGGAAGTGATTGTGAATTTCAGTTCGGCGTCCAATGCTTGGAATTCCACCAATGACTGGTCCTATCAGAATTGGGATACCACCTATGTAAGCAATGACTGGAAGTACGGCCCGAATATTCCGATGTACGAAAATTCCACCCTGTTAAACGGCGCTGAACCTTCCGGGGATACAACGGCGACACCGGTTCCAACTTCGGTTCTCACTCCCACACCGGTGATAACGGCAACGCCGACCCCGGTAATTACTGCGACTCCTGTGATTACGGTGACACCAACTCCGATCCATACCGCGACTCCGGTAATTACAGCGACACCAACTCTGGCGCCCACAGCCACTCCGGTGGTAACCGCTACCCCGGTTCCGACGGCGACGCCAGTGACAACCACCGGCAGTATCAAGGTACAGTTCTACAACCAAAACACCGCCGCCACCAGCAACCAGATTTATGCCAATTTCAAATTAATCAATGCCGGCAGCAGCGCAATCCCCCTGTCCGATGTGAAGATCAGGTATTATTATACGGTGGACGGCGCTAAAACACAGACTTTCTATTGTGATTACAGCCCCATCGGCAGCAGTAATGTTACCGGCAGCTTTGTCACCATGGCTACCGTCAAGACCGGCGCCGATACTTATCTGGAAGTTGCATTTTCCAGTGGCGCGGGAAGCCTGGCGACCGGGGCGAATGTTATCATTCAAGGGCGGTATGCCAAGAGCGACTGGTCGAATTACACCCAGACCGATGATTATAGTTTCAATTCCTCGGGGACAACTTATGGGGATTGGACCAAAGTAACCGGATATGTCTCCGGAGCGTTGCAATGGGGAACGGAGCCTTGATTTACCGGTAAATCGCTTTTTGGCTTCCAACGGTGATGAGTCCGGCGGTGAACCAGTGCCTGAAATTACAGGTTGGATTTCGGATTTCGGTTTTGCTTGGGAATAAAAAAAGAAATTTAAGGAGGGATAGTATGAAGTTCGATTTTGGCTTTAAAAAATCATTGAGGATTCGAATTACGGCATTATCAATTCTTGCGCTTTGTCTGACCATTGGTGTATTTATAATTGGTATGCCCAATGTACACGCAGCCACTTACTACAATTACGCCGAAGCGCTCCAAAAATCAATTTACTTTTATGATGCTGAGAAATGTGGTCCGGGTTCCGCGAAACACCTTGAATGGCGGGGTGACTGCCATGCTGAGGATGCCAAATACCCGGTTAGTGAGTTACCGGCTTCCGTTTCATCCTATAAATCATTGATGGACCCCGACGGGGATGGTTATGTAGACTTAAGCGGCGGTTTCCATGACGCCGGTGACCATGTCCGGTTCGGACTGCCGCAAGGGTATACCTTCGCCACCTTAGGCTGGGGGTAC
This sequence comes from Bacillota bacterium, assembly GCA_023436305.1. GTDB lineage: Bacteria > Bacillota > UBA4882 > UBA8346 > UBA8346 > JAEZJQ01. The sequence continues at coordinate 16,881 of JAEZJQ010000093.1, read as the reverse complement.
TATGAGTTCAAGAACGGATTTACCGGGATTGGACAAGACGCCCATATGATGGAGATCTTAAAATGGTTCTCCGACTGTTACTTAAGGACCATCTGGCGGGACTCCACCGGCAAAGTGGTGGCCTTCTGCTTCCAGCAGGGTGACGGCGACGTTGACCATACCTTCTGGGGGCCCCCGGAATTTCAACAGGAATCGCTATTTCCCCGGCCGGCCTTTTTCGCCACCGCCACCACCCCGGCCAGTGATATTTCCGCCGAGGTATCCGCCGGATTGGCCATCATGTATCTGAACTATAAAAGTATCGACGCCACCTATGCCAACCAATGCCTGGATGTGGCCAAAGCTATGTATGTATTCGCCAAAACATACCGGGGCTTGGGCGATAGTGGCGGATATTATGGTTCCGCCTATGATGATGACGAACTGTCCTGGGCGGCCACTTGGCTCTATGTGACTACCGGAGATACCCAGTATATTACGGATATTACCGCCACCGATGCGGATGGCAAGTATACCGGGTATATGAAACAAATTATCAAATCCACCACCAATACCTGGCAAAATATCTGGACCCACTGCTGGGACGTGGTATGGGCCGGCGTGTTTACCAAACTGGCCAGTGTTTTCCCGGATAATACCCAATTCGATTACTTCTCCCGTTGGAACCTGGAGTATTGGTCCGGAGGATCAGTAAAACACCAAGATCCCACCGATACTGTTTATCTGGCGCTCACTCCCGCCGGTTACGGGATGATCAATACCTGGGGTTCGGCCCGTTATAACACCGCCTCCCAGTTGTGCGCCATGGTTTACCAGAAGTATCATCCCACCCGGACGGATATTTCCGACTGGGCTTTGGGACAGATGCAATACATCATGGGGAATAACCCGATGGGGTATTCCTATATCGTGGGCTACGGGAATGCCTGGGCTATGCATCCACACCACCGGGCCGCTCACGGCTCCACCACCAATAATATGGGTGTTCCCACCGAGCATAAACATACCCTGTGGGGCGCTTTGGTGGGTGGACCGGACTCCAGTGACGTCCATAAAGATTTGACCACCGATTACGTTTATAACGAAGTCGCCATTGACTACAACGCAGGCATGGTTGGCGCCCTGGCGGGTTATTACCTGCTCTATGGTTCGGGGCATCAACCGGTAGCCAATTTCCCACCGCTGGAACCGGCGGTTAATGAATTCACAGTTGATGCTAAGTTTGATCAGGAGAATAAAGAGCGGACTCAGGTCACCCTCCGGATTCATAATGATAGCGTGCATCCGCCCCGTTTCAATACTGCTTTGGGCTGCCGTTACTATTTTAATATCAAGGAATTGCTCCAGAACGGACAATCCATATCCGATATCCATCTGGAAATCATGTATGATCAAGCGAAAAGCTACAGCCTTGGAATCACCAAAGTTACCGGACCGGTGGCTGCGGATGCGGCCAACGGGATTTATTATGTTCAGTTGGATTGGGAAGGCATGATATTCTTCGGCTCTTTGGAGTATCAATTCGCTATTGTCAACGATCCGGACTCCAACTACGCCACGTACTGGGATCCCACCAATGATTATAGCCGGCAGGGTCTTACCGGAACCTATACGCTTACCCAAAATGTTCCGGTGTATTCTGGCGGTGTATTAGTATATGGCCAGGAACCTGGCCCGGTAGTGACTCCCACCGGCGGTGTTGTTCCGACCCCGACTCCGGCCAGTTCCATGCAGGTATTGTATAAGACCAGCGAAACCGGGGCTACCACCAATACCCTTCGCCCCTGGTTCCAGGTGAAAAATACCGGGACCGCTCCATTGAATTTGTCTACGGTGAAAATCCGCTACTGGTACACCGTGGATGGCAGTGCTGCTCAAACCTACGGCTGTGATTACGCCAAGATGGGCGCTTCCAATATTACCGGAACCTTTGGTACCATCGCCAGTTCGGTAACCAACGCCGATTCGTATTTCGAAGTCGGGTTCACCAGCGGCGCGGGCAATCTGGCCGCCGGAGCCAACTCGGGCGATATTCAGATGCAGATTCACAAGGAGGATTACTCGAGTTACAATCAGAGCAATGACTATTCATTTGATGGCACCATGAGCGCCATGGGCCAGAATCTAAAAGTAACCGGCTATATCAACGGAGTTCTGGCATTCGGAACCGAACCCGGCGGAGTGATTACACCCACTACAGTACCGACCGTGGCCCCGACGGTAACACCGGCTCCGGTCCAAACGCCGACTCCGGTGGCAACCGCGACTCCGGTTCCCACCACCGGAAATATCAAGGTGCAATTTTATAACCAAAATACCGCTGCCACCAGCAATCAGATTTATCCCAATATCAAGCTGGTCAACACCGGTACCAACGCCATTACTTTATCGAATGTCAAGCTCAGGTACTATTATACCATTGACAGCGCCAAGGCGCAGACTTTCTATTGCGATTACACTTCTGTCGGAACCGGTAATGTTACCGGCAGCTTTGTGACCATGCCTACCGCCAAGACAGGCGCGGATACTTATCTGGAAATCGGATTTGCCAGTGGCGCCGGAAGCTTGGCGGCGGGTGGCAGCGTTACTCTTCAAGGACGGTTCGCCAAGAGCGATTGGTCGAATTATACCCAGACCAATGACTATAGCTTTAATTCCGCGGCGACAAGCTACGTTGACTGGACCAAGGTGACCGCATATATTTCCGGCGCGTTGCAATGGGGCGTAGAACCGTAAGAAATTTTTGGTATGAATCTTTCTTCCCCCGAGAGCCCATCGGGCTTTCGGGGGAAACAATGTTATCCGAAGGAGGAAGGAAATTTTATGATGCGTAAGTTACGATTATCGGTATTGATAATGGCTCTGCTGGGATTTTCGCTGCTTTCATTATCCGGATTACAAGCGGCCACTAATTATAATTACACCGATGCTTTTGCCAAGTCGATTCTGTTTTACGAGGCTAACTGGTGCGGGCCGGATGCGGGGAACAACCGGCTAAAATGGCGTGGGGCTTGCCATGTTAACGACGGCAGTGATGTGGGCCTCGATCTGACCGGCGGTTTCCACGATTGCGGCGACCATGTCAAGTTCGGTCTGCCTCAGACCTATGCGGCTTCGACCCTGGCCTGGGCGTACTACGAATATAAGGATGTATTTGTGGCCAAGGGCCAGGATGGCTATATCTTAAATATCGTGAAACACTTTACCGATTATTTTATGCGCTGTTTTGCCAATGATACCACTTTTTACTACCAGATCGGCAATGGTGATACGGATCACAGTTACTGGGGGCCGCCGGAAATGCAACCCACCGAACGTCCTGCTTATTTTGTAGCCAATCCGAGCACGCCGGGTTCCGACGTGGCCGGGAATGCGGCCGCTACTTTGGCGTTAATGTATGTGAATTATAAGGATATAGACGCCGCTTATGCGGATAAATGCCTCGCCGCGGCGAAAAAGTTGTATGCTTTCGGGAAAACCTATCGCGGCAACAGTAAAGGCCAAACCTATTATACCCCTCAATCCTATTATGATGAAATGATGTGGGGCGCCATTTGGCTCAGTGTGGCCACCGGCGATCAAACCTATTTGGCTGATGTGGAAACTTTCATGACCGACAAAGGCATCGGCGGGGACAAGGTTGAGTATTACAATCACTGGACCCATTGCTGGGACGATGTGTACGGCGGCGTGGCCTTGAAAATGGCCCAATTGACCGGCAAAGCCAAATGGATTGAGACTGTGGAAGAGAACCTCAGCTACTGGCGGACCCAGTTGACTACCACTCCGGGCGGAATGAAATACCTTCACGAATGGGCACCGCTTAAGTATTCCTCCACCGAAAGTTTCTTAGCCCTGGTGTATTATAAAACCAATCCCAAACAGGAATATGTGGATTTCGCCAAGGCTCAAATCGATTACATCCTGGGGAGCAATCCGAATAATATGTCCTATATGGTCGGATTCGGAACCAATTATCCGAAGTTCCCCCATCACCGGGCCGCCAGTGGCCGGTTGGAAGGCGCTCCGGCCAATGAAACCAAAAACGACCCGGAACGGCACATTTTATATGGGGCGCTGGTGGGAGGCCCCAAAGTCAATGACTCGTATGTCGATGATATTGACCAATATGTGTATACCGAGGTAGGATTGGATTATAACGCCGGTCTGGTGGGCGCGTTGGCCGGAATGGTCAATCTTTACGGCGCCGGTCAGTCCCCGGAAGCAACCCCGGATGTGGAGGCTCAACCGGCGGTATACTCCACCGAAGCCCAGGTGACTTACGAGAATAACCAGCAAACCGTGATCAACGCTTATATTCATAATACCAACACTTCGCCGCCTCATTTTGAAACCGATTTATCCATGCGGTTTTTCGTGGACTTGAGTGAATTTTACTCAAAGGGATATACGGTGCAGAATGTCAATACCAATATTGACTATACCGGGAACGGGGCGAGAATTTCCAGCCTGCAACCCTGGGATGAGATCAATCATATTTATTACGCCGAGATTAGCTGGCAAGGGATTCAGCTTTTCGGGAAATGTCAGGTTCAATTCAAAGTATATACCCAAAGCGCCACCGTCTGGGATGGCATCAATGATTTCTCCCGAACCGGCCTGGGAAGCGTCGGTGGAGCGCTGGTTACCACCCAAAACATCCCGGTGTATAAAAACGGGGTATTGGTATACGGCCAAGAGCCGGAAAGAGGACCTACGCCATCCCCAACACCGTATGGAATGACCCCGGTCCCTACGGTAACTCCCAAAGCGATTACCGTGAATTACAAATGCATTGACGCCAATGCCACGGCCAATCAGCTTCGCCCATATTTCCAATTGTCGAATACCAGTGGCGCCGCCTTGAATCTGGCCAATGTTAAGATCCGTTACTACTATACGGCGGACGGAACGCAAACCCAGACCTTCTCCTGTGACTGGGCGCAAATAGGCTCCAGTAATGTTACAGGAACCATAGTGAAGATGGGAACCACCACCAGCACCGCCGATTATTACTTGGAACTTGGTTTCTCAAGCGGCGCGGGCAGTTTGGCCGCCGGGGCCAGTACCGGGGAGATTCAATGCCGGATTAACAAGACCGATTGGACCAATTACACATTGACTAATGATTATTCGTATAACCCAACCATGACCGCTTATGGACAAAATGCCAATGTTACCGGTTACGTGAATGGTGTGTTGATTACCGGCGTCGAACCCGGAACGACTTCATCAACACCCACTCCGGTATATACGGCAACGCCGACCCCTGTGGTAACCGCTACCCCGGTATATACGGCAACCCCGACTCCGGTGGTAACCGCAACCCCGACCCCGGTGCGAACCGCGATCCCGACAGCCACTCCGGTTCGTACGGCAACGCCAACACCAACCGCCACCCCGGTTGGCACCGCTACGCCAGTTCCGACTACGGGAAGTATTAAGGTGCAGTTTTATAATCAAAGCACCGCCGCCACCAGCAACCAGATTTACGCCAATTTCAAACTGGTCAATACGGGTACCAGCGCTATTGCTTTGTCCAATGTCAAACTGAGATATTATTACACAGTGGATGGGGCCAAGACGCAGACTTTTTATTGTGATTACACATCGGTGGGAACCGGCAACGTTACCGGCGCTTTCATCACCATGGCCACCGCCAAGACCGGCGCGGACACCTATCTGGAAGTCGGTTTCGCAAGCGGCGCGGGAAATTTAGCGGCTGGAGACAGCGCCATCATTCAAGGCAGATTCGCCAAGAGCGATTGGTCCAATTACACCCAAACCGGTGATTATAGCTTTAATTCCTCGGGAACGAGTTACGGGGACTGGACCAAAGTGACCGGCTATATTTCCGGAACGTTACAATGGGGGATTGAGCCGTAAAGAGAAGTGTAAAGTTTACAGTGTAAAATGAGAAGATAAACGAAGAAACCAATCCGGCGGGTGATAAATCCGCCGGATTTTTTGACGTGAATTGTTTTGCTTGGAATAATTTTTTCATGGGACTTTATCAGGCTATTGAACGATTTATCAATAGTCTGACGGATGAGAATCAAGATAAATAAGCTTTAGTCCTTGGAGGAAGGACTGGTATTATTTATCCTTCAATTTTAATATAGACCATAACAAGATGATAATCTGCGCCGGGATACCAATCATAAAAATAAGCCATACGTTCTTGGAAGGAAAAGATAAATATATGACCAGCAGAATACTCCATAGAAGTAAGGTGATGATGACAAAATTTATTTTTCGCTTTCCCCAAATGGAGTTGAACACCAACAGTACAATACACGATATTGGTAAAGCATAGATATAAGTCATCCATGCTGGCAGACTTAGTTGAATCGAAAATAATTTCAGAATCACAAACACAATCGTGGCAATGAGAAATACCAGTAAAGCGGATTGGAGCGCGACGATAAGATGATTGTGTTTCCGGTGTTTGGAGGCGGTCTGGAAGGAATCTTCTTTATCCGCATGTTCCGCATCCAACAGATAATCCACTTTGACATTGAATAAATCCGCGATTTCTTTCAATACAGCTATGTCAGGAACAGATTCCGCCCGTTCCCATTTTGAAACGGCTTTATCCGAATAATTCAATTTTTGAGCAAGCTCCGCCTGGGTCCAGTTCCTTGATTTTCGCAAATCAATGATATTTTTGGCAATAACAGGTTTCAAGTCTTCCATATGCCCGCATGTCTCCTTGGAATACTTTCTTAACCAAATTATAATATACGGTGTGGCAGAATTCAAATCAAAAAATAGCGGTCGAAAGCATCTCTACTGCTGGTAGATATTTTGAATTTATTCTCTACCAAAGCAAGAACAACCGATAGAGTGCCCATACTATTATTATAGAGTGACGAAACAGGCTATGCGCTGTATAATAGGGGCAGTGCCGACAGAGAAAAACCACGCCTTGTTTTGAAAGGAGAATGTTATGGACCAATATGTAATTACCTGCTGCTCAACGGCGGACATGTCTGCCGGATATTTCAAGGAAAGATCCGTTCCCTATGTTTGCTTCCATTTTATCATGGATGGAAAAGAATATTCCGACGATCTGGGAAAATCCATGTCTTTTGATGAGTTTTATCAAAAAATGGCCGCCGGTTCGTCGCCAACTACCTCTCAGGTCAATGTGGCAGAATTCACTGATTTTTTTGAACCATTTTTAAAAGCGGAGAAAGACATCATTCATATCAGTTTATCTTCAGGCTTATCCGGGGCTTATAATTCCGCCAATATCGCCATGCGGGAGCTTTTACGCAAATACCCGGACAGAAAAATTAAGATAGTGGATTCACTGGGGGCATCCTCAGGTTATGGGCTTTTGGTGGATATGCTGACAGATATGCGGGATCAAGGCGCGCCCTTTGAAGAAGTTTATCAGTGGGCGGAAACCAATAAGCTATTAATCCATCATTGGTTTTTCTCCACGGATTTAACTTTCTACATAAAAGGGGGGAGAATTTCAAAAGCGGCAGGCTTAATTGGTACACTGTTAAGGATCTGTCCCCTGTTAAATATGGACGGTGCCGGGCATTTGGTCCCTCAGGAAAAGATCCGGTCAAAAAATAAGGCCATTAATGAAATTGTTGAAAAAATGAGGGTACATGCCCGGGACGGCGTGAAATACAGCGGAAAATGTTTTATTTCCAACTCTGATTGCCTGCAGGACGCAAAGAAAGTGGCCGATATGATTGAAACAACTTTTCCACATCTCAACGGAAAAGTTATGATCAACAGTGTGGGAACAGTGATTGGTTCGCACACAGGCCCCGGTACGGTGGCATTGTTTTTTGTCGGCGATAAAAGACCAGACAGCGCCTAGTTAAATTTTCGATTTCTAACCGGTGAGAGTCGTTCGGGTGATTGTAAGAAAATTCTTCCTTTCCCCTTTTCTCTTTACACTTTCCCCTTTAAATCACCGATATATCGTAGATCGACCACCCCTGCCGCTTCATCATTTTTGCAGGCGATGGCGTGGTGATTGAGTAACGGGTGAGTCGCTAAGAAGGAGACTGCGTAACTTAAGTCCAGGCGGGTAAAGCCGGGACCCATGATGATGACCTGGTCATCTCCAACGGCGAAGGCGTACCAGAAACGGCCGGTTTCAGTGGTTTGAGAGAGTTTTTTGAAGACCGGGATCGAGTGATAGCAGTCGGGCCACATTAAACCGGTGGGTTAAAGTCGGCAAAATACGGGCGTTGAAATTAGGTGATGGCAGAAAGGGAATTGTCCGGTTTAAGTTGGAGGATGTTGAACGATTTATCAATAGTCTGACCGATGAGAATCAAGACAAATAAGCTCCAGTCCTTGGAGGAAGGATTGGGGTTTTTTATTTCTCTTCATATTGAAACAATCACTCGATTTCGGATTTGCTAGAGTATGTGCCGGATGAAGAGAAGGGGCTGGAATGAAAGGACATACGAGTGACATATTCCGTTCGCGGTGACCTTTGGTTCCATTTAAGTTTTTTTTAGAGGTTTTTTCATATTTATTCATATATTTTTATACTTTTTTTTGATATTATAAAAATAGGGCTCTTTTTTGGGGATTCATGTACCCCTAAAAAGCAAACGCTTGCATAAAAAAGAGGGGGGTGATGGCGTACAAGAACTCCCGGTGGAAAAACAATCCAGTAATTTGCACCGGCCTAAATGGCGGTTGCGGCACATGAACATCTAACATCGGATTCAAAAATCTTACGGGAGACGGCGGGACATTCGGCTATTCGACAATGACATCGATATTATTGGAAGGAGAGGAAATTATGAATCGAAAAGTACTTATCACCGGCGGTATTTTGCTCCTCTGTTCACTGGTACTGGCTTTGGCCTTACCGTGGAATCCGGTGAATACCGTGAAAGCAGCTTCCGCACAAGCTTACACCTGGAAAAACGTGGAGATCGTCGGCGGAGGTTTTGTGCCGGGGATTATCTTCAACACCAAAGAAAAAAACCTGATTTATGCCCGCACCGACATTGGCGGCGCTTACCGGTGGAACCCCACTACAAAACGCTGGATCCCATTGACCGATTTTATTACAGATGCCGAGTATTGGTTACTGGGTATTGAAAGTCTGGCCACCGACCCGGTGGACCCTAATCGCGTTTATATTGCGGCCAGCGCGTATCTGCAGTCGTGGGCCGGGAATGGCGCCATCTTCCGCTCCGCCGATAAAGGAACCACTTGGCAACGAACCGATATGCCTTTCCAAATGGGCGGCAACGAACCAGGGCGTTCCATCGGCGAACGGCTGATGGTTGATCCGAACAATAACAGCATCATCTATTTTGGTACCCGTAACAATGGTTTATATAAGAGCGTCGATTACGGCGCAACTTGGGCCAAAGTCAGTAGTTTCCCGGTAAACGGCCAATCCAATTTAGGGATAGGCTGGGTGACTTTCGATCCGGCCAGCGGCACCTCCGGGAATACCACCCAGACCATTTATGTTGGTGTAATTGATACCGCTACCCCAATCTACCGTAGCACCGACGGGGGAAAAACCTGGTCGGCGCTGCCCGGACAGCCTTCTGCCGGAATTCCCCATCATGGTATGCTGTCCTCCAATGGGATATTCTATGTAACTTATGGCGACCAAGTCGGTCCATATACCATGTACGGCGGTTCGGTCTGGAAATATAACGTCAACAGCGGCGTCTGGACCAATATCAGTCCTATCGTGCCGTATGCTAACGGTGAACAAGGTTTCGGGTTTGCGGGCCTGGCCATCGATGCCCAAAATCCAAATACGGTAATGGTTTCCACCATGAGCCGCTGGGGTCCGGTGGATGATATCTTCCGTTCCACCGACGCCGGAGCCACCTGGAAGTCGGTAACCGCCAACAAGGAACTGGATACTTCAGCTTCCCCGTACCTGAATTGGGGCGGCACGCCCAAATTAGGCTGGATGATTGGCGATCTGGAGATTGATCCGTTCAATTCCGGGCATATTCTGTATGGTACCGGCGCCACCATTTACGGCGCCGACGATATTACCAATCTCGATTCAGGCGGGATCGCTCATATCGATGTACGGGCGCATGGCTTGGAAGAGACCGCCATTCTAGGTTTAGTCAGTCCGCCTTCCGGAGCCAATTTGCTCAGTGCAATCGGTGATATTTGCGGATTCCGGCATGACAGTCTGACAGAAGTACAGTCCAGCGGTATGTTCACGAACCCGATCTTTAATTCATCAACGGATATTGATTTTGCCGAGCTTAATCCTTCTTTCGTGGTTCGTGTGGGATATGCCAATACGGGGCTTATGCGGGCCGCGTATTCCACCGATGGCGGGACAACCTGGACACCGGTGGCCAGCGAGCCTCCCAATCTAAGTGATGGCGGTGGCACGGTAGCGGTTTCGGCCGATGGAAGTACCATTGTCTGGTCCCCGAGTAATGCTCCCGTATACTACACCCGCAACCGTGGAACCAGTTGGACGTTGGTATCCGGCTTGTCCAACGGAACTCGGGTTACCGCCGACCGCGTTAACCCCAACAAATTTTACGCCTGGAACAGTGGTGTTTCCTCCAGTACCAATGGTGGAGCTACCTTTACGGTTAAGGCTCAAACTGCTCCCTGGGGCTTTGTGCGGGCCGTGCCCGGCATTGAAGGCGATGTCTGGCTTGCAGGCGATTACGGCGGTCTGTATCATTCCACCGATTCCGGTGTCACGTTCACCTCGGTCGGCGGTTTCAGCAGCACGGAAGTTGTGGGCTTTGGTAAAGCGGCTACCGGCCAAACCTATCCGGCGATTTACGTTGTCGGCGTCATGGACAGCGTTCACGGTATTTATCGTTCCGACGACGCCGGAGCCACTTGGATACGCATCAATGACGAACAGCATCAGTGGGGCTGGATCGGCAAGACCATCACCGGTGATCCGCGGATTTATGGGCGCGTATATGTGGCTACCAATGGACGCGGTATTATCTATGGCGACCCGGCGGGTACAGTAACGTCACCGACGCCGACCACTGTTGTGACGGCGACGCCAACTCCGGTAAAGACAGCGACCCCGGTGGTAACGGCGACACCGACTCCGGTAAAGACAGCGACCCCGGTGATAACCGCAACACCGACTCCGGTGGCCGGTAATTATGTGATAACGTATAGTATGAACGATTGGGGTAGTGGAGCTACAGTCAATATAACAATTAAAAATAACACCTCCGCGGCGGTTAATGGCTGGACTTTAGCTTGGGACTTCCCCGGTAACCAAACCATCGCCAATCTGTGGAGTGGCAGTTACACCCAGAGTGGCACCTCGGTATCCGTGAAAGACGCTGGATACAACGCCAGTATCCCGGCGGGGGGAGGTACTGCGAACTTTGGATTCAATATTAACTATAGTGGCACAAACGCTATACCGTCCAACTTTACATTGAATGGAACAGCTTGTCAGGTCCAGTAATCAAAATAAACTACCGGTTTCAATGGGCCGGTAATATTTACAATAAGTCTTAGTCACAAAAAACTCCCGGTGGTTTAACCGCTGGGAGTTTTTTAATATCCGAATTTGAATAGGAGGGATTATCAACTTAAATTCGATTGTAACATTTAACTAAAAGGAATGTCTCCTACTTCGAAGAAAAATATATAGCGACTTTTGAATGGGTTCAAAATATAGGGAGTTTAATTAAAGATTTAAGCACTTTTTCTTGAAAGGAGTTATTCGTTTGATACGGCACATTCTTTTTGATCTTGACGGTACTTTGGCCCCGATTAACATGGATTTCTTTCTCCAGGATTACATGGGAGCGATTAGCGCCCGTTTTAAGGATCGCTTTCCTGAGGAGGAGTTTATGCGTAAGCTCTTTGAGAGTACCACGGTGATGGTGAAGAATACGGACCCGGATCATACCAATGAGGAGGTCTTTTGGGAGGATTTCCCCCGGCGGGTGGGGGTATCGCGGGAGACTTTGGAGCCGGTGTTCCGTGACTTTTACTCCCGGGAATACCGGGATCCGAAAAGCTGCCTTCCCGGACCCGGCCCGGCTCGTGAGGTGATAACGGAGGTTTTTAACCAAGGATTTACCGTTACCGTGGCCACGAATCCGCTCTTCCCCATCGAGGCGCTTTGTGAACGGTTGGCCTGGATTGGTTGCGATGGATTTCCTTTTCAGTTCATCACCTCTATGGAGAAGATGCATTTTTGTAAGCCTCATATCGAGTATTACCAGGAAGTTCTGGCGATGCTTGGGGCTCTTCCGGAGGAATGTCTGATGGTGGGGAATGATATGGAGGAGGATATGGTGGCCAAACTTTTAGGAATGAAGACCTGTCTGGTTACGGACCGGATGATTCACCGGGGAAAGTTGCAAGTGGAGCCGGATTACCGGTGTACGTTGGCAGAGGTGGGGGAGGTTGTTCGGAGACTTAAATAGCAAATATGAAAAGCAACCGTTTGATTTTCACCTCAACTGGCAGATGGATAATCCGGTAGAGTTACCAGAAATGGACACCACGAAAGTGTCCATTTTAATTATGCATCGATTCGGAAGAGGGGAGTATGGAAGTTCTATGAAAAGCTCACTTCCCAAACCGCCGAAACCGCCTATGTCGATGGATGGCGGGCAATAACGATCCAATACTTACAGGTTCTACCGGCGTTATTGTAAAAGCCGCAAGCTGCTTACATATACCAATTAAAAAACATCCTATTGTTGAACCATACTTGACATGACAACTAAGTCGTGGCGCCATTTCTACGGTTTCTTTCTCTGAAAATGTTCGATAAGCTTTACTTGGTAACCGAGCCGCTTCGCATATAGTCCGAGCCAATCATTGGACAGGAAGGACTCGAGTTTTGCAACAATTAGGATTTTAGTCCGTATCCAGCCATCGGTTCAAGAATTCGCAAGGATTTTTGCGGTGATTCCGCCCAAAAGGCATTGGTGGAGACAGAGATACCAAGCCTTCGATGATTATGAATATATTCAAATATCCGTAAAAGAAGATCAGCATATACGAAACATTCTCCTCCGCTGAATCCAACCGGAAAGAGGCTTGTTTCCCTAAATTATCCAATACTGATCGTATCTGTTCAAAATTCATCACCGAGCCTTTTTGGGGAGTACAATCCCGTAAACATGACCGGCATCGAATTGGACAGCGGTTTGTCAGTTCAAAGGCAATCGTAGTAAAATTAAAATGATATAAGTCGGTGACACGCAGCGGTTCGGGAATCATCAGGTGTATTCGCGGCATCCCTGGCGTCATTTCCGGCATATTTTAGTTTGCAAAGTGCGATGTCAAGTAAGGGAAAACCTTAAAATGTGTTGTAGAGATGAAAACACCCATGGGTGGAATGTTAATTTTATGGTATAATATTAATAAATTCAAAGAAAGTTGGTTGATTTCGATGAGTATAGCGAAAGATGAAGCCCGTAAAATTATTGAAGGTTTGCCGGAACAAGCGACTTGGGATGATATCATGTACCAATTTTATATAAACCGAAAGATTGAGATATCATTGAAAGCCTTTGAAGAAGGGAAAGTCATCCCACACGAAGCAGTAGTTCAAAAGTTATTGCAGCAATGAGAATTATATGGACGGAACCGGCAGTTGCCGATTTGCAAAATATTAAAACTTATATGTCAAATGATTCAGGATATTACGCTTTTGTTATGATAGAAAAAATATTAAAATCAGTGGAGAAAATTAAGGATTTCCCAAGAATCGGACGGGAAGTTCCAGAATTCGAGGAAAGTGGAATCCGGGAAATCATATATAGTAATTATCGAATCATGTATCGAATTCACGAAGATATTATTTTGGTTTTAGCAGTTGTACATGGTAAAAGAAATATTGAAAACCTTAACTTGAATCCTTGGGAAATAATATAATGCCCAAGGATTTCTTAACAGGCTTCGACTTAATTAACATTGTACAAATTATTTCACAAAGATTATTGATTATCTCTCGTTCCGGTTCTTTTGATGGGAAGGGTATTACTTTGCGCCAATTATTTAAAAATTTTTTATAGGGGATTTTTTAAGGTGTCCACCGGAGCGTAATCATCGGTAAGCACCGGGATACCGGCAAGACGATATTGTTCCCGGATCACCGCTTCGTCCACCAAATCTTGAGCATACTCCGGCACATCTTCCGTAATCACTCCCGTGTCATGAAAAAGGCCGGCTTTTTCCAGCCATGTTTTGGAATCCCAGCGTTTTGGGTTCATTGTTGCAACCAGGATTACATTCCTTTCAAATATATCATCCGGTCCACGCCATCCACCCACCGGGAAAAGATAGGATTGGGGGAAGGCTGTATCAAAAGTACGTTTCATCGACAGCAATAACTGGCTATACGGACCGGTAACCGCCCCAATGATGTTGGAAACCACCACTGCATTGGGAGACATAATTTTACGGACCGTTTGAACAAACTCCCGGGTAGTCAAGTGATAAGGAATTGTACTGGAGGAATAGGCGTCAATTACAATTATGTCATAAGGCTCAGCTTTTCCCGCCGCGATTTCCCGGGCCATTTTCTCCACATACAAACGGCCATCCTGGACAATCACCTGGAACCGCGGATCATCCGGCAACTGGAAATAACGGTAGGCGACTTTCGCTGTCTCCGGGTCGATTTCCACGATATCGATTGTTTCAAGGGAATTGTAATCATACAGAAATTTTTTGGGGGCCGAACCGCCTCCCAGACCGATAAAAAGCGCCCGGGAAGGCTGGGGCCGGGCCACCACTCCCAGATGCAGATATGAAGTATAGGGAAAAACCATTTTCAGCGGCCGATCCGGATAGATGGCGCTTTGGTAGGAGTTGTCAAAGTGCAGGTGTCTTTCCGTGTCGATTTCATCAACGGTAATGTGGTGGTAAAGGGAATCACGGCTATAGAGGGTCTTACCTTCCCCATGAAGATTCGTCTGATTCGGTACGACTATCCACATAAGAAACAATACCATGATGCTAAAAAAGACGAAAAAGATCATGACCATCAACGGATTGGGAGATGGATGGCGATTATCAGCCGGGCGTTTCCAGGCTAAAGCGAGACTTAACAGCGACAACAGAAGTAGAATTAAACCGAGACTATGAACGATATTCCGGACTCCCATGGCCGGGATCAGGAAAAAAGAGGTCAATAAAGTACCGATAATGCTTCCGGCGGTGGAGACAGCGGACATATTACCGGCGGTATTGCCGATAGTGTTGAGACTACGGCCGGTTAGCTTGATCCCAAAGGGCGAAACGGTTGCCAGCATTACACTGGGAAAGAAAAAGAAGGCAAACGACGCCAGCAAGGAACCGGTCCGTGGTTCCAGGCTACTGCATAGACTGTTTACCGGCTGCGTCCAAAACGGCAGAAATCCGATAAAAATTCCGGCAGTACCTAAAATCGCCCCCAGAATCATAAAACTGGGATATTTATCGGCAATACGGCCGCCGCAATAATAACCGAGAGTAAGGGCGGCCATTACAACCACAATTAAAGATCCCCATACATAAATGGAAGTTCCAAAGCTAGGCGCCAGCAGCCGGCTGCCGACCATCTCCAGAGACATTAAAACCGCCCCACTTAGAAAAACCAGTAGTTGTAACATTTTTATCCTCCTCAATCCAGTATATTATTCCGGCGATTAAAAGTGTAAATTCGTTAAAACATGTTTGTTTGTTTATTTTCTCATAAATTTTCCGGCTTTACAAGGTAAGGGTACCTGTTTCATTATGGAAAGCGTAACTGGAGAGGGACTCTCGGATGCCAATACATTAGCAAGAAGTAAAGCTTATTTGGGAGGTTGGATGTTTTATAATTCAATTAAAAATTCCATGAAGTCAAAGATTTCGAAAGCGGAGACAATTTATGATAATCTCTTTGCCCGCTTCCCGGGTCAGTGAGAAAGGAAAACCCGGCTACGAAGGGTTAAACTACTGGTACTGGAGGTAGAAGATTGAGTCTCGGAGCTTTGAGAGTCGATTTCGGAGCTGGGTTTGTTAAATTTTCTGTGTATATAGATACCTTGTGGGTAGATATGATGGTCAACGAGAGGTTTGTCCACCTCTCGCGCTCTCCGGACCAAAGGGTATAGCCGTACACCCTTTGGAATCCCGCGGCAAGGGGAGAACCCCTTGACTCCCGTTATCCCCGGCCCTCCATGGCCGGGGTTGTAAAAATGTTTTTGTAGGTCGTAATGCAAGCCTATTGGCCACATGACATCGTGTCATGGGCCTTCTGAGTTGGTTCATGATGCCGACGGCTATGATTCATCCAAGAATCGAAGCCGCGTGCTCGACATCCATGTCTCGCATTTCGGAGTTGTTTTGTTTGTCTTAAAAGCTAAAGAAAAAGCCTGGGAGTCTGTGCGCGTAACACGTTTTAATAACTCAAAACCACTGTATATTGTATTAGAACATGTCACTTTATACTAAATATATTTCAAAAATCGATTAGCCGCACAGACTCCTTGGTATTGGAACTTTGAGGTTCGAGTTTGGAGGTAACAGAAATGTTTAGACCTTCAATGACTCAAACGTTTGGATATTTTTTGGTTAATTTATGATTTTTTAAGTGATAAATTTCTTATTTTCCGGTTGTTTATCATTTTGTCGTGGTGTTCTATGATTTTTTCATGGTAGTCTATCATTTTGTCGTGGTGTTCTATGATTTTTTCATGGTAATCTATCATTTTGTCGTGGTATTCTATGAATTTTTCATGGTAATCTATCATTTTGTCGTGGTATTCTATGAATTTCATGTGGAGATTTATGGGTGTGTCAAATTTTTTGTGTAAACTCGATTTTCAAGTTAAAAAAGGTTTAATTCTATCGCTAAATCGTATAGCTAATTTAGTGATTATAGCTTGCCAATCGGGAATACGCTTAGTCCACCTTTCA
>JAEZJQ010000079.1 GCA_023436305.1 Bacillota bacterium | reverse complement strand
GTTACTTCTTCATTTGCCTACTTCCCGGGTGTCCCCATCTTCCATAGCAAAGATTTGGTCCACTGGCGGCAGATCGGGCATGTCCTGGATCGGCCCTCCCAGCTTGATTTGGATAGGGTCGGACATTCGGAAGGAATCTTTGCGCCCACCCTCCGTTATCACAAAGGCACTTTTTATATGATCACCACCAATGTCTCCAAAGGAGGCAATTTTATCGTTACCGCCACCCGCCCGGAAGGGCCCTGGTCGGAACCTTACTGGCTGAATGACGCCCCGGGAATCGATCCGTCACTGTTCTTCGATGATGATGGAAAGGCTTATTATTGCGGAACCCGGCCGGCGCCGGAGGGCGAAAAATACTCCGGTAACTGGGAAGTCTGGCTTCAGGAACTGGATCTTCCCAAGATGAAACTCACCGGTGAGAAGTATCCGCTTTGGCGGGGCGCTTTACGGGATGTGATCTGGCCGGAAGGGCCACATATATATAAAATCAACGGGCTCTATTATCTGATGATCTCCGAGGGCGGAACCGATTACCACCACTCGGTGACCATTGCCCGGAGCCAAAAGATTACCGGCCCTTATGAAGGGAACCCCGGCAACCCGATTTTGACCCACCGCCATTTGGGCAGGTCTGTTCCGATTACCAATACCGGCCACGTCGATCTGGTTGAAACCCAAAATGGTGAATGGTGGATGGTCTGTCTGGCTTCCCGTCCTTACGGCGGCTATTACCGCAATCTGGGGAGGGAAACCTTTTTGACGCCGGTGCTTTGGGAAGATGGCTGGCCAATTGTCAGCCCGGGAACCGGCCGGGTGGAATTTTCCTACCCGGTTCCGAACTTGCCAATTTCTCAACCAATCCCCGCCAGGCTCCGGGATGATTTTGACAGCCCTCAATTTGATCCGGTCTGGAATTTTATTCGAACCCCCCGGGAAGAGTTTTGGAGTCTTTGTAAACGTCCCGGCTATCTCCGGTTAAAACTGCGCCCGGAAAAAATCAGCGAACAGGTGAATCCCAGTTTTGTGGGGCGGCGCCAACAACATATCAATTTTACAGCAACCACGGTGATGGAATTCAAACCGGAAAACCAATCAGAAACCGCGGGCTTGGTTTTAATCCAGAACAATCATTTTCATTTCCGGCTGGAAGCCGCCCTTCACAATCAACAGATCATTATTCGCCTGATTCAGTGCGCCCATGGTTTGGAAACGGAGCTTGCCAGGAAGGCTTATTCCACGCAAATCTTTTGTTTAACGGTAACCGCCCGTGGTCAGGATTATAGCTTTTTCGGTGGTTTATCACCGGAAGCAATGGAGATTTTAGCGGAAAATGTGGATGGGCGGATTTTAAGCACCGATGTGGCCGGTGGCTTTGTGGGAACCTGTGTTGGCTTGTTTGCCAGTAGCAACGGTAATCCCAGTCTCAATCAAGCGGACTTTGACTGGTTTGACTATATTGGGGAATAAAGAACCATGGGTTATACCATAGTTTTTACCTGAAAATTTTCATTCGAACGGAGGGTAACCCCGGATTTTCCGAGAACCCTCCGTTTTTGCCGGATATCTTCCGGCAACCACTTTTAAAGTAAAATCATAAAAATATTGACAGGCCGGATTATCCTTTAAGCGCACCGGCCAGTGTGGTTCCTTCAATAATCTTTTTATGAAAGATAACATAGAGAATGATGGTTGGCGCAGCCGAGATGATAACTCCGGCGGCGTATTGCGGGAAATAATTCGCCCCCATATTGCCGATAAATTGGGCAATCCGTAACTGCAATGTGAACAGTTCGGAAGAATTGATAAAAATCAGCGAAAGCATATAATCACTCCAGGCGCCCATAAAGGAGAGCAGAACCGCTAACACCGTAGCCGGTTTGGCCATTGGAAACATGATTTTAAAAAAGATCCCCCAATGACCCGCGCCGTCGATCTTGGCGGCCTCCATTAATTCTCCGGGAAGGCCATTGTAAAACGAACGGTAGATCATGGTCCAGAAAGGAATTCCAAAGGCGGCCATGATTAAAAACAACCCCGGCAAAGTATTGACCAAACCCATTTTGATTTCCATTTTGTAAAGCGGGATTAAAACCATTTGACTTGGTACAAAAAATCCGGCCATAATGACATAAAATAAAACATTGGTGACTTTGGTGCGATACCGGGCAAAGATATAACCGGCCATCGCCGCCGGCGGTACCGTGGTGAGCACGGCTCCCAGACAGACAATAAACGTATTTTTCATCCCCAGACCGATTTTCACCGATTCCCAGGCTATCTTAAAATTTTCCCACTGAAGATTCTTCGGCAGACTCCACGGATGATAAGCAAATTCCAGCGATGTTTTAAAGGCGAATAAAAACGGCAGGATAAGCGGTACCACTACCAATCCCGCCAACACGATCAAAAAAAGATGAACCAGAAACGACGATATTAAAACATGAACCTTTTGTGGTTTTTTTAATACCTTTGTATCAATCGATTTATATTCATGTTTCACATGATGATCCACTTCCATGAAAGTTCCCCCCTAACACTCTTTGACTCTCAAATCATTTTACTTTGAAGTTATTTATTTTTATCCCGTTGCATAGAGAACTGAATAATCGTAAAAATCAGGGAGAGTAAAAAGATAACCACTCCAATGGCGGCGCCTTTTCCATATTGCCAGTTGAGAAAACCTTCCCGGTATAATGTAATCCCCAATGTTACGGTGCTGTTTGCCGGCCCTCCGACGGTAACCAAATACGGCAGATCAAACAATTTCAAACTCCCCACCGTTGCCAGAATCGCCTGAATGCTAAGTGCGTAAGAAATTTGCGGAATCACAATGTAGCGAGCATATTGCCATTTATTAGCCCCGTCAATTACAGCCGCTTCCCTAAGTTCCACCGGGATTTGTTCGATATTGGCCATCAAATAAATAATCCCGAATCCCATATACGCCCAGGTGGCTAGAGCGAAGAGCGACCAGAAGGCCAAGTCGGGATTACCCAGAAAATCGATTCTCTCCAACCATTTCCAGCCAACCGCTCTGGCGAACGTTACAATTACACCGGAGTTCGGCTGATATATGAAAATCCCCAGCATTGCGGTAACTGCCGAAGGCAAAACATTACCCAAGTAATAAACACTGCGTAACCCTTTGACAACACGCGTTTTATAATGGGTACAAGCGAATGCGATAACAAAAACCAACGGAATTTGAATCACTACACTCCAAAAGGCCCATTGAATGACATGGAGAAGGCCGAGCAAAAATTCTTCATTGACAAACAGTCTGATATAGTTCAAAAATCCAATATAAGTCTCCTCACCTAGACCACTGGCCCGCATCATTGAAATCCGGAAGGTCTCGGCGATCGGATAAATCATAAAAATACCTAAAGCAAGTAACGCAGGCAATAAAAATGCCGATTTAAATACAATTTCCTGCCAGTCAAGGCGTTTCTTCGGCGAGGTGCTTTGGGCAGTTGACATAAAATACCACCCCGGTTTCGATTATTATAGTTTATTAATATGGTTTTCCAGGGAAAAGGCGTATCACCTTCCCCCCGGAATTCAAAAAAACTTATTTACTTCTTTTTAAGCGGCCCCATGTTTTCTTCAACCAAGGCTTCAAATTTGCCCAATTCTTTTTTCACATCGGTATCCGGCAGGAAGAAGGTCTGAATGGTATTATTCACCGGTGTGGAAACTGTGGCCGGTAGATCCTGATCCCACCAGAATTGCATGGTCTTCGCTTTGCCAAGCACGTTGGTGGAGGCCATCCCGGTAAGACGGGTCGGCGGTTTTACGCCCGGCACGGAACAGACTCTTCCGGTTTCAGCCTGGCAAGCTTCCACGCTCATCGCGTATTTCATAAACTTCACAACAGCGTCCTTTTTCTTGGCCGCCAACTTTGTGGCCGCAAATCCGATATCGGTCATGCCCATAGCATCACTGCTCAAACCTTTACCACCCTTGACAACCGGAACCGCATAACAACCGATGGTTTGATCGGTCTGTTTCGGATCGGAGTAAAGCCCGCATAACCAGGAACCGGAGATTTGCATGGCGGCTTTACCGGTACACATTAAGAGTTGAGCGTCACCATAACCTTCGGATAACGGTTTGTCACCAAAATAACCCTTTTTCGCCCATTCCTGATATTTCTGAGCGGCTTGAACGAAGGGAGCGGAATTAAAGCCGGTCTTCCGGGCGACGGCATCGTTAAACACATTGCCGCCGTAACGGTTGACCAGGTACATATAAGTTGCCAGAACCGGCCATTGATCTCTGGCCCCCACCGCAAACGGTTGAATACCTTTGGCTTTCAAAGCGTCAGCCACTTTTTCCAATTCATCGAAGGTGGTGGGAACGCTTAATCCAAGTTCTTTAAATATGCCTTCATTCACAAACAACCCGGCCACGGCAAAGAACGGCGCAATCCCATAAGTCTTGCCTTTATAGCTCATGGCGGCTTTGGCGGCATCGCTGGTCGGTACGCTCGATAATTCTTTGGTCAAATCCAGCAGTTTACCGGCCGCGGCAAATTGGCCCAAGAAAGAACCGCCCCAGCTTTGAAAGATATCCGGACCTTGATTATTGGCCATGGCAATTTTCAGTTTGTCATTTAAAGGGGAACCGGCGGTACCATAAGCAACCCAATCAATTTTGATATCGGGATTCTTGGCCTCGAACCCCTTTACCAAAGCTTGCACATAAGCGGCTTGGGTACTGGCGGTATTGTCAATCGAGTCCACTGCCCAAACGGAAAGCGTTACTTTTGGAGCGGCATAAGCCGGGACTAATAAAGCACATACCAGGACAAACACACAGACGATCAATAATAGATTCCGTTTCATAACTCATTTCCTCCATTTCAATGATTTGTACGTCCGGATTACGATAAAACCATACCAACCACGCTCATACGATTTACCGTACTGTAATGGGGATGCCCCACCTCCTTTCATTTGAAACAACCGGATCAATCGGATGCTTAGCATGTTACCATGCTTATCATGTTTCCATGCTTATCATGTTACCATGCTTATCATGTTACCATGCTTACCATGTTTCCATGCTTACCAGTTTACCAACCAATGAATTCCTTCTTCTTCCCTTAAAACAAACGGTGTAGCGATGGTAAGTATACCGGTAACCGGATTATACTCACCAACAAAACGGGTTGCCTTTTGATCGGAAATTTGAACTGCCTCCGGATTAAGGCCTTTCGGTAAACGGAAGACGGCTTTCTTAAACTCCAAGTCCCGATTCCCAATGGATAGAGTTAACCGTAAATCGAACTCCCGGTAATCCGGTCCGATTCGGGCGGAAAGTTGAATCCATCCTTCGGGAAAAAAGAGCGGCAAATCCTTAAATTCCTTCCCGGCGCCAATCTCCGGCGGGATGTGCGGAGCAAGCCATAGTTCCGAATCGAGTCTGTTAAAAACTATTCCCGCCAGTGCTGGTAATATAAACCAGCTGGCTGGGCTGGACATATACCAGCGGCCCCAACCCGGTGTACAATTTCCAGGACCTTCCCAAACCAACGGAGCATCCCATGGCGTCCGGGCTACTTCATGAATGGCGTGATAGATACGGTGGAAAGCCTCTAGACCTTTTTCCGGTTGCCCCCAATAGCAAGCGGCGCATGCAAAATAAGTTTCGGCATAAAACGGCCAGGAAAACGAGGGCACCCCGTCCGGAGTGACTTCGTTAGCAGGGCTACCGGATACCGGAAGTACGTTTCGTTGATATATTTGTTCCAACGCCCTGGAAAGCTGCCCGGGATCAATCCCCGGTTCCATCCCGAACATACCCGCCAACCATTCTCCAGCTACCTGAGCGACCATGCAATTATCCGATTTCGGAGCATGAGGCCGAAGACCCGTATCCCAGTTCACGGCGGTTTCATCCACCCAACTCCGAAAGTAGCCCTGGGTTTCATTCCATAATTTTGTTTGGATGGATTGGGATACCCGGCCAATTTGCTCATTGCAGAATAAACGAAATTCCATATCTTGATAGTGTTTCCCGAGTTTTTCCCCCAGGCGGAGCGCCGCCAGGTAAAGCGAGGCAATATAAGCGGATGCCCCGTAATAAGGAAAATTCTCATTATCGTATGTACAACAACCCGGTCCCCATAAATCGGGAATACCATCGTCATCCTGATCCAGACGGGCTACGAATGTTAATGCTTTTTTTATGGGAGAGTACATTTCCTTCAGAAATTCCTCATCACCACTCCACAAGGCCAGGTTATAGACTTGAATCATAAAAGCGGGCGCCAAATCAGGCCAGTGCAATAAAGTCCATCCCGGAGTCCCCAGATCACCGCCTTCAAGATGATCCCAGCCGATATCATGCCGGATGGCTCCCGCCCGGTCGATTTCTTTATCAAACCGGCCGGTGGCGCAGTCCCAATGCAGCCCGAACCGGAATGGATCTTCATCACCAATTTGCTGTTTCGCCCATTCACGCAATTCGGCGGCTGCCAAGCCCGGAAAACACATGGCCATAATTCCTCCGGAGGCCATACGCTGGTCAAGAGTCCCGGCACAGCCGCGCATATATGTAGGGGATTCGTTCAAAGTAAACCGGTAATCTTTGGTATACCAACTATTGCT
Source organism: Bacillota bacterium (assembly GCA_023436305.1). GTDB lineage: Bacteria > Bacillota > UBA4882 > UBA8346 > UBA8346 > JAEZJQ01. The sequence goes on along the minus strand of JAEZJQ010000079.1, from coordinate 13,744 downwards.
GAATAAGACGGCCAAATCATTACTCAGCTGGCTTTTCAGCCATTCCGGAATGTTGGAGACCTGTAATTGATTCTGCCATCGTAACGTCCGATTCAATAATTCATCCGCTTGATTTAGGGCAAATAAACCGGCGTCTGTTGCCGAATGAAACCAGTTTTGATAAGCGTGTCCGTAATCCACGCTTGGGAATCCGGGAGACATCAAGTGTGGAAAATACCAACTTAACCCAAAGGTTAAAACTCGTTGTTCTCCCGGTTCCAACCGGACTCTTTGGGCCAGCGCGCCCCCGTCCCAACGGGCGAATTGAAATCCAATGCATCCTCCGATGTTCTGATTATTCCTCTTAACGAACTGGCCGGATTGGTTAAATTCTTCCCAGAGCTCCCGGCCATCCCCATCAACATTCCAACTATCAAAACAACTGATATCCACCGCCGGATTTCGCAAAGCCTGCAACACGTACTCGCCGTTTGTCCGGGGGTTAATTTGCTGTTTGGTGCTAAAAAACCGAATACCTGCCGATGCTTTCGTTTCAAACGGCTCACATGCCCTGCAATCCGTATGATTAATCACAATTCCGGCATAGCCGCCCAGTCCAACTAAATTTTCCCAGGAAAAAGCTACCGCAACCCGGCGGGCAGTCCGGCTTAAATTGGTGAGAGTAAACTTAAAAAGGGCCACTGGTAATGAACTATGGCGATACCGCTCTTCCGGGGATTCACCTAAGTCCAGCGCCGAAAAAGCTTCCAAACAAAAAGCCACTTCACCGAGGGGGGTATAATCAACCTTGGCATATGGAAAATTGGCTGTAAAACGGATTGCTGATTCCGAAATGGGGGGTATCACACCAAGGCCGTGGGTCCGTAGCATCTCCGCTCCGGAACCCTCTACAAACCTGGCCATAAAAGCCCCCTTTATGCCGGCGCCATCCGCTGTATCACCGCTGGAACCAGCGCCCGAACCGGTTATTGGCGTGTCCCAGTTATTATTGGCAGTACAATTGGTGAATTTTCCATTGGGGCAGAAATCCACTTTTCCGGCGCCAATCCCGCCCAGTGGCATTCCACTACGGTTCACAAATGTTGGTTCCGTCATATTATATACTTGGTCTCCTCCTTCACGAAAAGCTCCATTCCGGTCTCAACTTAAACATCAGGGCGCTGATGCAAAGAATTAGATTTTATGTTTAAAAACTAGTCACATTATCGAAGGCCATATTATCGTAGTCCGAGGTGTCCCCAAATATGATCAACCCGATAAAATATGTTAAATATGTTATACGCGGGCATGTTTTAACCCTTTTGGGAAATTCAGGTTGCGTATACACCCTGCTCTCATCTGCAGTCAACATGCCATGATTGATGGTTCGTTTATGAAAAGGTAACCCAGTGCGGGGGCGTCCAAAGTTTCATTCTAAATATCGACCATTTGATTCGAAAAAATTACCTCAGCAAAGTTCTCTCCGGGAAGGTTCCCGGGAAGGTTCTCAAAATTTTTAAAATTTTATGCCAACGCCCTAGTCGATTTTCGGACGATGAGTTCACCCGGTAAAATCCGTTTCACGATTTCCGCTTGATCGCCCAAAGTAATCCGGTCAATCAATCCCCGGGCGGCCATGACGCCCATTTCATATAGCGGTTGCCGGATGGTGGTTAATTGGGGAAAAACCATGGGTGCAAAGGTAATATCATCATAGCCCACCACCGAAATATTCTCCGGAACCAAAAGCCCCATTTCCTTGATGGCTAAAATGGCCCCGATGGCCATCATATCATTGGCGGCGAAAACCGCCGTGGGCTTCTCGGGCAAGGTCAAAAGCTGTTTCATCCCTTCATAACCACTGGCATGCTGATAATTACCAAGGGCGATCAACTCTTCTTCCACCGGTACATCATATTTTTGCAGGGCAGTTTTATAACCATCCAGTCGGTCAATACCGGTTTGACGGTGGAGATTACCGGTGATGCAACCAATTCGCCGGTGTCCAAGTCCCAGCAGGTATTCCACCGCTGTGCTCGCCCCCTGTTTATTATCACAAATGACACAAGTAATCTTGGCATCGGAAAAATAGCGTTCAATGAACGCAATCGGCAATCCCTGGTTGATAATCTCCAACAACGTTTTGCGATCGCCCAGGTTGCTGCCCACTACTATCAAACCATCCACCTGGCTGCCTTCCAGCGCTGAAGAGATAATTAGTTTATGATCATCCAAGTTATCGTATGAGTTATAAAAGAAAACCCCCATATTCCGCTCATTGACTACTGACTCAATCCCTTTAACGATTTTTTCATAAAAAGGATCCGATACATCGGCCAGCATGACTCCGATCATATCGGTTTTCTTGCGGACCAGGGCGCGCGCAGAGGCATTGGGGTGGTAGTTTAACTTTCGAACCGCCTCCCAAACCAATTCCGCTGTTTTCGGGTCAACTTCACCTTTGGCGTTTAATACTCGGGAGACGGTACTCCGGGATACTCCCGCCATCCGCCCCACATCATAAATTGTGGTCATGGATCCTCACTATTGTTTTATTGATTCATAAAGTACCGGGAACGTTCCCATGAATATATATTTCAACTTAACCTTTGGAATTCCTTCTATAAATTTTAATAAATTAATTTACGCGATAAATTTTTTCCGGCATCATTTAAGTATTAAGACCAAAATTGCCACTAAGACCGAAATGTTCCGCTGTAATTTTAGACTTCCGATTTCCTTGGCAACTTTTTTTTGATAATCCTCCAGTTTAAGATTGGTTTCATTCAGTAATTGCTGGGCTTCCTGTAATTCTTTTTTGTAATAATCCACGGCTACGTTTGCTTCCGATAATTGTTGGGTTATGTTTTCCAACTCGGCTTTATACTTCCCTAGCTCGGTTTGGGTGTTCGTTAGATCCGTATTTGATTGTTGCAGCTTTTGAGTTAGTTCGGTATTAAGTTGTTGTAGCCGCTGGGTAATTTGTTTGATCCGCTCGATTTCCGACCCGGTTATTTTAGAATTCGGTTCCGCTACCACTAAAGCCGGCAAAGCGCAGGAAAAAAGCAAGGTCAATAGTAATAAACAACTGATAAAAAACTTTACACCGTGAATCGTAATCTCCTTCTTTCAATCATTTTAATTTGAATTCTTCTGAATTTTTTCAAGCAATTCTTGCTGTTCATTAAGAAGTTTGGCGCTTTCCTCGACCAGATCTTTGGAATCGGAAACCAAATTAATCACTCCACCAATTTTTTGATTCACTTTGCCAAGACCGCTCGAAACACTATTCACTTTTACCGTTATATCGGCAATGGTCTCCGACAATTTCCCCATTCCTTCAATGACCTGTTGCTGCTTATCCGCGACTAACTGATAATTGTCCATAATCTTCTTGAATTCGGCGCGCTCTTTCCGCAGATCAAAACGGAGCTGAAAAAAGAGAATTATAACGGCAATTAAGGTGATTGTGATCACCAGATTGATTATCTTATCAAGTTTCAAATATTTCAGACCCCCTTTTCGTTTCTGATTTTACATTATTTTCACTGTTATTATATCGGACGCCAAGTTCCCATAATTTACTGGATTATATTTTTACACTTGAACTATTTGGTTTTGAACGGATTCATAAATCCACCTCTTCACTTTGACCACCGAAACCAGTATATGTGGGAGTCCTCACTATCCCTTCAAAAGCATCAACCAGTTGTTGGCTTGGTTCGCCAGGTTCGCTCTGTTCCTCCAAGAGTGCCTTCACCAATGCTCCTGCTTCGGGATCAGGCTTGGGATTTTGCATGAAGCTGGTTAGAAAATGAGTCGTACTTTCCAAGGCTCGTTTGTGTGTTTGTGACGGAATATATGAAAAGTCAGACGCTATGTCGGTCTCTTTTTTCCCTTCACTTTTAAGCCGTTTCGCCCTAGCCAATTTGAGTTCGACGGTGGCCTGAGACGGGCCGAGAGGCGTTCTTTCCGGATATTCAGTAATATCACGAAAACCGTGAACAGCCGAACGGTGTTCTAAGGAGGTGGCTCCCGAAATCTCTTCGCCCCGATGTTTTTCGATAGCAAGAAGATGCCGCATGGCGCGAATTTTTTCAATATATTTATCGGAAACATTTTTGCCGGCAACCCATTTTGCAAGTTCTTCCGGGTCTCTGATATTCATTGCCTCGGCCTGTTCTGTAGAACTCAATTTGGTATTTTTCAAAATTTCCTCAATGATTTCTTGAACACTCTTTTTTATGCCCGGCAGATATGGGCCGAGTTGATGAATCTCCTGGCCTCCGCTTCGCGACATCGTAACTTGGTATTTCGGACCTTTTTCAAGTAACAAAGATTGTTCTCCGCCCGCACCTGGCCGATAGCTTGCTTGGACCATAGCCATGTCAGCCGTGCTTAGGGGGTTAGCACTTTCGGTCAAAGCATTGAGCTCAGCCCTCTGTTTAACAGTTTCCGTGCTTTTGGCACGGTTTGCCCTATAGCCCAGCGCAGAAGCGCGAAACATTTTCTGTTGAATCCTGGGGCTTTCAAGTTTCTCCTTAAGGGCGGCCTTTTCTGGGTCTAAATATTTCTCCACTTTTACCGGAACTCTAGTCCGCTTTTTAGCGGATTGTTCCTCAGTTGATTCCGATTCCCGTATTCTTTTCAAGCGTTCATCCCGCTCCCGCTTGCCTGCCGAAACTTCTTCCTCGATATCTTTTATCATGGCCGTGATGACACTTGCATTAATACCGCCGGATAAATATGTCTTAACTGCGTCCGCGGCGTATTTTTGATAGGCATCCTTTTTATCAGTGGCTTGTTTTATAAATTCGCGAATTTTTTTGGCCATTGCACTGGGTTTGGGAATCGTATAGCTTTCATATATTTTTCTAAGTCTATTATGTACTTTCATAAGCGTGTTGTAGATTATATCGTCGGGATCTTCCATGCGTTGTATTATCATATTGGATTGCAAGACCGGTGTTTGAAGCGGCGCATATTTTATTCCGTTTTGCGCTGCCATGGACCCTGCTAAATCGGCCTCTCTTTCCAAACTCCAATCGTTGTTAGTTGCCACATTTTCGATTTGGGATTCCGGTTTTACACGCCCCTGCCTTTGCTGAACCACATGCCACGCCTCATGAGGAAGATATTTTTCCTGGCCAGGACCGATATGGATATCGGTCCCTTGAGTATACGCCAAAGCCTGAAATTCAACGGGCTTGGAGGAATTATAATGAACCCGCGTGTTTTCCAAGGAGATGCCGGAAAGGTTTTCAATGCCGGTTTTAAGCTGATCCGGCAGGCCGGTTTGGTTCGCTTTCTTTTGGATGGCGTTCATGCTTTCTTGCGGCGGAGCTGACAGTGGCGCACCGGCTTCAAGAACTCGTCTTTTTTCTTCTCCGGTTGCATATGGTGAAAAAGCGCTGATAACCGTGTGTTTTTTGGGTTGGACCAGTGTGTCGACCGATATATAGATGCTATCTCCTGATTGATCCTTAATGGTAGAATACATATACCTCTCCCCTTTATTTCTTAGTTCTTATCCATAGATTTATCACAACTCTGTCAATTACTGAATTGGTAAATTATAAAGTCCTCCCCAGCTTGGCATACTCCCGCCTGATTCCGTCAATTAAATCACCATATGTAATCATGTCACTATCATTGGCTACCGCCATCAAAGTGGCGTAACGGACCACATTGACAATGGAACCACCCGCAATATCATATTTTTTGGCAATTTCTTCAAGGTTGATGGTCCCGTCGAACTGCATTTGACTCGAAAACGCTCTCTTCCAGAGCCGCAGCCGTTCGACCTCCTCCGGCATGGGGAAATGGACGATGGATTGAAAACGCCGGATAAAAGCTTCATCAACATTAGCCTTTAAATTGGTGGCCAAAATCACCATATTTTCACAGACTTCGATTCGCTGTAACAGGTAAGCGGTCTCCTGGTTGGCAAAACGGTCATTGGAGCTGCTGATACTGGTTCGTTTCCCGAACAAGGCGTCCGCCTCATCAAAGAACAAGATCCAGTCCCGCTGTTCGGCGGTGGTAAATATTTTCTCCAGGTTCTTTTCAGTCTCACCGATATACTTGGATACTAATTGCGATAGGTCGATCCGGTAAACCGGCCGATTCACTTTTTTGCCGAACAAGGCGGCAGTAAGGGTCTTCCCGGTTCCCGGCGGGCCGTGAAAGAGCGCCCGGTACCCGGGTTGAATAGTTTTTACCATCTGCAATTCATCGATGAGTTTCCGGCCGTGGGCCGGCCAGGCCAGGAGCTCTTTCAGATGAAAAACGGTGGACTCCGGTAAAACCAGATCTTCCCACTCCATGGGGGTGGTCAATTGGCGCGCCGGAAAATCGGCGCTGTACTCATAACGCACATCTTCTCCCGTTAGTATGTAACTCAAGGCGCTGTCGCTCAACACTAATTGCCGGTGAGAGGAGGGATTTCCCTCTTCGTGGCGCAGTTCTTTTAAAATATTAGCGGTGTATAATTTGCCGGTTTTGTCAAAGAGATTGATATAGTTCATCTGTTCACCGGTCTGGTGCCCGCCTGATACAAACAATGCTGTTTTGATGGTGGGAATGAAACCATTAAACGAACGGGTAGCAATTCCCCCGAATTCGGTATACGTTTTGTCATAGGTTTGACTGCGGATTAAAAAACGATCCAGCAACTCCGGCTGGATTTCGGGGGCCAGGGCCAATAGGATGATCTTGCGTTCATCGGGGGTGAGAGTGTGTTTTTGGATGAAGTCGGTGTAATAGGTTGATACACCACTGATATCCGGGGCGGGGGGATTGGTATCCTGCGCTGGGAAGTTGGGATCATCACGGTGGATGAAATTATTGATCCGGCTTTCGATGATGGTTTGTAGCCAGTTGAGTTCCTTGCCGATGATTTGAGCGTTTTCGGTTAAGGTTGACATGGTGATTTCTCCTTAGGTTGAAAATATTTATTTGGATGCAGGATAAATTTCCTGCCAACCGGGCCGTGAACGACCCGGCTACAAGCTGCAAGCCCTCTGGGCTAACTATTGGCTTAAATATTTCATCCCATGCGTATGTGCCCTAATTCAGGGCAGCACCCTTCCACCTTGTAGGCGGAGGCTTTAGCCTCGGTCTAAAAATGCAAGAGTATCACAAAAAAATGATAAAACGTCACGAGAAATCGATCAAACACCCTGAAGAAATGAATAAACATCATGGAAAAATAGTAGAGCGTCATGAAGAAATGATCAAACACCATGGAAAAATGATCGAGCATCCCGGAAAAATAAACAAACACCGCGAAAAAATGATAGCGTTCTACCGAATCAAGAATTTTTTCTTTCAGGTAGATCTATCCATTGCATTTATTAATTTTCTAATAATTCGTTTGCTTTTTCGTTAATTAATTCAAATCATTAACTCAAAAGTAGGTCCTGAGGTTCCCCTGAAATGTAACTACTTCCGAAAAAGATTGTAGGGATCGATGGAACATAGGCTAAATCAACAATTGTCTTTGATTGCCATGTATAAAATACTATCCCAGGGTAACATCTTCAATATTTATAATCTCCACTCCGCTGATTGCTTCTTTTTCAAGGATTGACTTAAGTTTATCACTAACGAAAATCAATACAGGTAGTTCAGCAATTCTAAAAATGTTTCGATCTCGAATGACATCTGGTTTAATAACTAGTTTACTTACGTTGATAACGACATCTGCCAATCCGAATTTTTCATACTTGGATTGCGCCCAATCAAGGCAAGGAATATTATTTAAAATGTTTACAAAAAAATAAGATGTATCTATTTCTTTGGTCTTTTCACAAATTAATTGGACTGGAAAAAACTCAAGAAACCCGGGGCTGATATCTGTTAATATGTCTTTAAAACGAGTCGAAACAATCGGATACCCTTCTGTCCCTGAGAGATAATCTGGTTTACGGTTGGTCTTATACTTATAAAAAAATTTTAATGTTCCCTTTATAGGCGCTAAGGATATTCCATCGGAATAGTTTTCTTGGATATATTCCGGGACTTCACTGCTTTCAATATAAATATCCCCTTTATGAAAAATACGATCTAATTCGAAAAACTTATTCATCGGTAATCCTCCTATTCGGAAAAATATAAAACTTCGTAGCGATAGCAACTTTACAGAATAGATTAATTTTATTGCCGCTTAATCAAGAGAAATAGTGCCATCCATAATCCCTTTTTTAAGTCTTCCCAAGTAATCATCAAGTATTTTATTCATTTTTTCAATTACCTCTGCTTTAGGAGTTCCATTCTTTATATCCCTTTGAAGTGCATCAGCGTAACTTTCAATTGTCTTTTGCACTCTCGTAGAGTAATTTCCGTGGGCTCCGGTATGAATGGCGGTATTTCTATAGGGGCCAAACCTTAAACTTTCATCCGGGGGTAACCTCATTCCATTTCGTTTTCCATACTGAATATTAAATTCTAACTCATCTAGAAATTTCTTAACTTTCCCCTGATAAACACCCTCCGGTATTAGATGATGCCTCGGCCACCCTTTAACCTGTGCTTCGGCCACCCCTTCCGGTAGTTCAATTGTTTTTCCTAATTCGTAAGTTGACTTTTGATTTTCAAGTACCTTGACAAGCTTTTTCTCATCAAGGTTACTCCATTCGTCATATAATTCTTTCAATTTCTCACTCTTAACTTCTGGTTTTGCATTATTCTTTTCTAATAATTCTTGAACAAATTTTTTGTCCTTTTTTACTCCGACAACAATACCTTCGATATCATCAACAACAACTTTTTCTCCAATTTTCTTTCCGCCCTTGCCAATCCCTTTACCAATACCTTCACCTTCAAAACTTACCTCTCTAATCTCTCCCGTAGCTAAAAGCACCCAAGGGTTAATAAATCCTTCTAATACAAATCTCCTACTTTCAAACCGAATCCGGAACTTCTTAAATCGCAATCGCTCTAAAAGATTTTTCCCAAGTTCTCTCAAACTCTTCAGTCGTTTCCCAAGCCCCGAACCGAAGATGCCCTTGAATAGAATCTTTCCCTTTTCAATAATGAACTTCGCGCCCCGGGCCAGCAGTTTTACTGTTCCCTTGGCAAGAGTGACGCCTCCTTTCGCCAGAGCCTTGACTCCTTTCAAAGCGGCACCCCCGGCCTTGAAAGTTAACCAGGTAATCAATTCAACGGCGCCTGCCGCCAAACCTTTGGCCAGGCTTTTAGCCCCTCCCTCGGTATCGTTATCCCAAGACTTTGTTATATAATCCCGGGCGTGACCTGCTATGGTAGCAACTGTAAGTCCGATAAACAGCGGCCCTAAAACGGACATAATCGGTGGAATGGCGGCTAAAATGGCTCCGCCGGTTACGATGATGAGAGCGATAACCCCGACAATAGCGGCGATAGCGCCTGCAATAATCTTTACCTTATTCTGTTCCCACCAAGCGGTCAAGCTCTGCTTCATTAACGTCCATTTTACTTCCGCCCGCTGCCTGGGCGTCAAACCATCATCGGGATATTTCGCTTGAATTTGTTCACCACCCGATTTTTCTCCTGTAACTTCGGACATGATCGCCGCCATGGTCCGGTCTTTATCCTCGGAATTCCCGAACTCTACTTCGCCTTTATCACCCATCATTATAAATAGCTCACCGGTGAGTTCAGGGGAAAGTTCCATATCATTCTCAACTCGATCAACGCCTATATTATTTGTGGACCAGGGAGGACCAGGATGGGTCTCCATTTCGCCTGACTGGCCACTCTCACCTTCAAATCCGGGGGGTGTTATTCCTGCTTGCGCTAATTCTGTAGGAGATAATGGATCATCAAGATTTCCGCCGAGAAATTCTTCATATGCCGCTGTTTCAAATTTTTCGGGCATAATTTTGGCGGCATCTACCAGATAACCTAACCGTTTCATCAATTCCGCGAATCCCCCCCGGATGATCATCCCGATCACCGTGAAGATTCCATTGAATAATGATTGAACCAATCCCAGCAACGAGTCCACCGTATTCGCCAGGAAATCAAAGACCGCCGTTACACCCTTTTTCAACATATCCGCGGCCTTGTTAACCGCTTTCACGGCCGTGTCGACCGCTTGATCGATCTTGGCGTTAATCTTTTTTGCGATATTCGGAAACGCCGCAAAGGCCACTGATACCAACGTTTTTATAATGAATCCGAAAGCCTTGATATAACCCACAATAGCCTTCCGGGCCAGTTCGATGACACCCTTCACCAGCGTCTTGGCAGCTTCGAAAATCGTTTTGACCGCTTTCCGCAAATTATCGAAGATGAAGTTGACCGCTTTTTTCAAACCGTCAATCAGCGCGGTAGCGGCGGACTTCACCCAGCCCCAGAAGCCTTTCGACTCTTTTTTCGCCTCCTCCTTCTTCCGTTTGGCTTCCTGTTCGGCCTTCAGCTTCTCAGCTTCCGCCTTTTGCTCCGCTTCCGCCAGATGCCGGGCGGCTTTCTCTTCCCCCGCCCTCTTCTCGGTCTCGACCTTCTTGCGCTGGTCCGCAGCCGCTTTGGAAGCTTTAGCCTGGTAATCCTTGTCTACCTTATCCAGCTCGGTTTTCCATTCTTTCCGGTACTTGGATACTTCGAGTTTGGCTTTACCCTGTTCCTCCATCTGCTGCTTCCGGGTCTCCTGATTCAAAGCAGCCACTTGTTTGTCCGCACCGGCCCCGGCCTGAGCTGAATCACTGTCGAACTTTGCTTTTCCCGCATCATATTGCTCTTTCTGTTCCCCGAGGCGTTTGCCGAGGGTGGGACCCAGGGAATTATTAAGTCCGGCGGCGGTTTCCCGATCCAGCGGTAACTCTCCCTCTCCCTGCGCGGCTATAACCTTCTTCGGAGCGGAAAGGGTTTTTTTCGGCTTTACCTTTTCTTCCCGGGATTCAGGGAAGATATTATTCTCGCCAAAGTCCTGGTTGATTTGCTGTGAAGCCTCCAACTTGGCATTCCGGATATTGGTATTTGATTCATTTTGGAATGAATTGATCTGGGAAGGATCGGCCTCGCCGGTCATATCGACATCCGGGCGTTCCCCGGCGCTCGTAGCCACCTTTCCACTGTTTAAACGGATGTTTTCCAGGGCGTTTTGCGCGTTTTTACTGAGTTCGTCTTTATCCGGAGTGGAAGCCGAACTATCGGCTCCGGGCAGATATGTGGGTTTAACCGGCATAGACGGCGCTACCGTTGATTGCGTCCGGTATTCTCTCCCTTTTTGACCGGATTTCTCACCCTTAAAGACCGCTAAAGGTTTTTCCTTAATGGTGGAAACCCGATTTTTTCCTTTTGGGTGAGGCCCTTGTTGGGGAGTTAATCCGGTCGGCGCGGGAATTTCGGGTAAACTTTTTTGGGCCTCATTCCGTTGCTTCTCCAGGGCGGTGTTCGAAGCTGCCTGGGCAGGGCCATAAGCCGCCACCGCCTTGGTTGGAGGCATGCCTTGCAATTGCCCGAGGATCTGCCCGGGGTTTTCCGCCTGAAAGACAATCTTTTCTTCCTTCAATGGAACTTCTTGCTTCGCGCTGGTTTTTTCTCCAGATACTTCTCCCGGCTCTTGGAATACCTCAACTTGGATGGATTTCATTCCGGACTCCGGTAAAACCGGCTGGTTTGCATTAATTTCTGTTTTCGAAAGACCCGGCTGGGTTTCAATAGTACCCTCAGGTTCGGCAACGGGTTCCGTCTTGATCTCTGGTTTTGTTTCGGAATTACCCGGATTATTCACAGGAGTAACTTTATTGTTTTGCAGGGAAGGTTCCGTAGTGCCTTCAGTCTGGTCCTCTACCTTATTCGATGGAGATCCTTTCGCGGGGTCGACTTGGTTGGCAGAACGTGATAAGTTACCGGTTAATGATGTTTCCGGCTGGAGACCACCGGTCTCCCCTTCCTGCGCTTTGGTTTGTATTTCGGCGGCAGGAGAAACGGCACTCAAATTCCGGGATTTTTGGGGCCGAATCAAAGTGTTTACCGATACATAGGGACTATCGTTTTTATAATCTTTGGCATAGTTCATAGGCTTTCCCCAATTCGATTTTTATCGCCACCGGCATAATTAAGAGTCGCGCATACGTGCAACATTGCGGAAAATCAATATTCTGTCGGCCGGATTCTGGCCTTTCACGGAAAAAAAACAGCGGATTATTCATTAGTGAAATAATAATGAAACACTAAGGAATAAAGACGGAATGAAAACATATGCGTATCAAAATTAATCATTAAACTCGTAAGTATATGTCGCACTGGTCGCCCGTTGGCCGTTACTCAATTCATAAGTAAAAGAATAATCGATTTTATCGCCTTTCGCAATTCGAAGGTAAGGGTACATCCGCTTGATCAACTGTTCCAAACTGTAAACCCCCCGGACTTTATGCATGGGGAAATGATACCGGCCCATTTTCCCGGGAACGGCAAAATGAAGCGTTACCTTGACCACCACCACATTGTTGATGAACTGAATCGTGATATCCCCTTTATCCCCGAATATTTTATAGGTGAATTCACCGGTCGGTTCATAGGTGGGTTTAAGCACATACTGATTATTCTCCTTGACCAGATAAAAGATCATTTGCGCATACTGTTTGCCGTCTTCGACATAGTACTTGGTATAGACCTCCCCCGGTTTGGGAAGCTGGCCGATCAGTTCGTCGGTGCAACGGGCGGGGCATTTGTATTTATAATTACCACTCGAATCCTTGTACCGGCACCAATAATCATTCGCATATTCAATCCAATAATCCTGATTACAGTCTTTATATTTTGGACTGGTCAAACGGCATTCACTATTCCAGTTTTGCCGGTACAAACTGACGGCCAGCGCCTCATTGGGGGTATCAATGGCTTGGGCGGAAGTGAAGATGATCGGATCCAGATTCATCACCTTGACTTTTTCGGGCTGAAACGGGTACAAGCTATTGTTGGTTTGAATTTTTAGCCAGGTGCAAGGGGGAATATTCACCGGAATAATGACATACTTCCAATAGTATGAGTAATTTCCGAAATGGATCCCGAATTGTTTCGGGTCCAGGTATTGAACCCCGTCCACCAGCTTCGTCACCCGGTACTTCTCCGGTAGATTCGGATCGGTAATTATCTCCAGGATCAACAGTGGAATCCGCCGAATGAAGGAGGCTTTGGTACAATAATAGGTGGTACTCCCGGTGATACGATTTTGAATGGTGTATAAACCGTCAGCCAGCCGGGAGAGATCCAGCGTAAAGGTGTTTTGCTTTTCATCGATTACCCAATTATAGCGTGTTTCCGGAATGATATTCCCCCGGCAGTCAAGAACCCAGGGCACCACGATTTTATTCTGCCCGTCCCTGACAATTTCGAATAAAAACTGTTTGGTATGCAATTTTACCCGTTCAGTTTCTTTTAGGCCGCAATTATCCAAAACCAGCAATTGAGTTCGTCTTTCGTTTCCATTCAGATTATTTAAATAATAAACATATTCTCCGGGCGGGTCAAACGGTAAGCCAGCATGATCGAAAAACTGCGGATCACTGGTAAAAACGGCGAATGAAAGCTTCACATCGCCATCAAACTGATTTTTTAGCTCCGCCAAACCGGTATCGGGATGTCCGATAAAGGGAGCGGCAACGGTAAATCCATTATCCGTCGGTTTATAATATAGGCCGTAACTGCTTAATGCTTTGGCCCCTTCTTCGGTGGGCTCCATTTCAAAAAGTCCTGTATCATTGGATTGTTGAAGTTCCGCCTGAAAGCTGAATAATTCTTGCAGATATTCCTGTTCCACCGTAAACAACTCCTATTG
>JAEZJQ010000056.1 GCA_023436305.1 Bacillota bacterium | reverse complement strand
CGCACAGACTCCTAGCCCCGGTAAAATATTTCGTAAGAAACCCGGGGCAACTACATAATAATTTAATTATTTTTTTATTGTTGCCGATTTTATATTTAAGCACTAAAACTAACACGACATAATTGTTATTACAATCAGAATGAAATTGGATGTTTTCGTGTTGGTAATAAGTTATCGTAATGTTTGATTGGTATGATGATTTTGAAAAAAACAGGGGGGAGTTTTTATGAATGAAATCTTTAAAGGCTTTAATCTGGAAATTGTTATGAATAATGTTTCCTATGAGGTCGAATCCGCCGCCATCGATGCCATAAAAAACTTCATTATGGTTTCGGTCCAGGTCGAAAACGTTGCCCGCCAAGCCGAGCTAATCATTAGCGGTTCACAACATCTGTTTGCTTCCGCCAAGGTTAATATCCGGGAAAGCTGGGCCGAAAATGACAGGACCATGTTGGCCTGCGAAGCTCCACCTAAAGATTTTCACTTTTTCAAGCGTAATTTCCTGCGTCTGGAGACCGATATCCCAGTGGAATACTTATACATGAAAGCGGAACAGCAAGAGTTGACCCCGATTTCGGTAATACACAAAGGCACTTTAAATGATTTCAGCCCTTGCGGCGCTATGCTCGCCATCGATAAAAAGGAAGACGTGTTCAATCCCAAAGACCCCTCCCTTTATTTAAAGTTAAACTTTTCTCTTCCCAATGCCACGGGCATCGATACTCCCCAGGAGATCATCGGAAAAATGGTCAACTTGAAAAAATCATGGGACAACTACCATCTGGGAATTTTGTTTCTGATCAATTCATTTAAACAATACCGCTTTCTGGAGAACTTCTACAAGGAAATACTAACCAATAATAAAACGTACCAAAATGAAAGTAATGACGACGACATTCAACATGATTTAAAAAAGGCGTTAGCAATATATTAGATTGGTAATTCAAGGGGAATCGTTAATAACGCCTTGAAATCACCCCGTAAATGAGAAGGCTGCCTGTGTGTTAATCCTGCAGCCTTTCTTACTCTATTTATTCCACCAAATCCCATATATATTGATAATGCCCTCCCACCATCAACCGGTTCAGCACTGTCCGCTTATTCCGATTCCCTTTTGAAAATCTTTCCATCCGATTCCTTAAACCGGTGGCCAGTTCCTTCAACTCGCCGTACCACGGCTCATTCCCCAGCAATACACTATACCCCGCTCCAAAACAGCCAAAATCAAACAGACGGTAACTGAACATTCCGGCAACGGTGCGGCGTTTGCGGATGGCTTCGATGATTCCGGCGGAGCCCGGCAAATTAACTTTCAGATAGGTTCTCCCGGTACCCAGCCGCCTTCCCTGGCGGTGGTAATGAAAATCAGATCCTCCGGTGATTCCCAACCTGTAAGGAACCACTAACTCTTCCCATACCGGTTTTAATAACGATTCTCCATTGGGAAACTCAAGTAGCGAAGCATTAAACAACTCAACTTCATCGATAATATTTTCGGCCAGCAAATCCTGTAAACAGCCCGCCGCCCAACTGGCTTTGGGAACAGTCCACGGGTGGGCTAAAATAACGGCTCCACCATTATCGTGATGGATTCTCAATTTATCCAACAACTGTTTCCGGTTATCCCCACCCCAAGCCTCCCGGCTGCCGATGGCCAACAAATGAAAATGGTCCCCCAGCGAGATTTCTTGGGCCGAAATCACCAGGGGATACCCCGGATTAGCAGCGGTAAACCGTTCTCCTTCCACAGCTCCTTCCACCTGTTCATGATCAGCGATGCCAATCGCCTCTAACAGTTGGGCTCCGGCTAACACCAGTAATTCCGGCGGTGTCAGGGACCCTCCCGAATAGCTGCTATGAACATGAAGATCCGCCGTTACCCACCGGCCGGGACTTAGATGCGCCCGTTCCCCGGAATTCAAATTTGAAAAAAACGCCAATACAACTCCCCCGTATTTTTAATCACAAGTTCTGAGTTGTGAGTTCTAAGTTGCGAGTCCTGAATTACGAGTCTCGAGTCCTGAGTTGTGAGTTACGAGTCTTTAAGTTACGAGATGTAAATTTTGAGTCTCCGATACACTCTTCCAATGCCCTATATTATATAGCCCTATGCAATGGTTATAATCTTCTCCAATAATCGACCATGACTAATCAACTCGTGACTCGTGACCCATGACCCGTGACTTAATATAACATTTCCATAATCCACCCGTGACCAATCCCTCATGACCCGTGACTACATGTAATCGTCCCAATCATCTCCAGCACCCGTTCCCTTTTGTCCCGGCGGGCAATCTTTCGTTCCCATTGATCTTGGTAGTATTTCAAACTCCAGGGTTGTTTTTCGATAAAGTATTGCCGGGCAAGCATCCAGAATTCGTAAGGAAACGTCAAGTATATCCGGAGCCATTCCAATTCGCCGGGCCGCCATTCATAAAAACGGCCGAAGTCCGTTAAAATTCGAGTCATCGCGGAGGGCGCCCAAGAATATAAGCGTAAATAACGGCTGATTAAATTGGCCCGATCATGAACCGGGCGGTCCACGATGATATCATCGAAATCTATCAAAAACCCTTCATGTGTGCCTTCCCCGATGATTACGTTATGATAGGCCCAGTCATGATAACAGATAACATCCCCGCCCTTTTCGGAACCGGCCGGTGTATTCACCGCCAAGCTTTCCAACCCATCAACCGCTTCCCGGGCCTGATTGTAAAATTCCGGCCAAAAAGCCAGATACCGGCGGCGCCAATCATCGTTTAATTCCCCCCGGCACGGGCATTCACGCGCCGCCATCTCCCGGCAGATCTCCATTTCCCGCAGGCGTTTTCGCCATTCATCCGCGAGATTGAAACGTAAAAACTCCCACCGTTTTTGATCTTTGGCAATCAGCTTCCGGGTAAAACCATGAAACGTCTTCATGGCACGGATGGCCGCTTGCAAATCCGTCCGCCGGAGATAATCCGCTTCCCGGCCTTCGATCTTGGCGGTCAATAAATAACGGTTGCCTCCGGACCACAAATAATTCCCGCCGTGGGGAGGCTTAATCAACGCCGGAAGAATGGCGGCGGCAACTGAAGAATCATCCTTGCGTTCATCCGGATGATCATGGGAGTATGCTTTGCTAAAAAATTGTTGCCCGGCGGCAAGCAGTTCCCCGGCCAGAAAAGCTTTCACCGCACCCAGTTTCAGCGGTTTCAAAACAATCGATTGGTGGCCGGTATTTCCTTCCTCTTGCCCGGTTTGATAGTGCCGTGTATGTATCAGGTAAACGCCATGATAATACTCCCAAAATTGGCGTACCGGAGCGCCTGGAACGGAACCGTTATTTCCCAAGCTTGTTAGCAGTTTATGCTTAGTGGAATCCATCATTGAACCAACTGATGGTTAGCCATATCAAACCGCCAATAATCAGTACGTAAACCAAAGTGGGGCATAGCAAGAATATGATTAACAAGGCCAAACCGCCAACAATCAAAATCAATTTCTCATCCAGATGTTTTAACTGTTTAATAAAATTCTTCATCCAATCGATACCTCCGCGATATGCTATATGGTATTCAAAACCGGCGGGTTTGGTACTTTGGCTTGAAAGAATCGATTGTTGGAACCAAATATTTTCCATATGACAATTTCGACGGCCGATTCATAGTATATTAACATCCAGTCCAAAGGAATAACCGGGCGGTTTAATTCCTTGTCAAGGCAGGGGATGATCGCGGTGGATAAGGAGGTACGAACGGAATTTCATTCAAGAATTTTTTGGAGGAAGAAATTCATCGTTACTACGGGATTCCCGTGAATCATATGAAACCATGCGGTCCGGTCTGGAAGGTTGATACCCCTACCAGTGTGTATGTCTTAAAACGAACCGGACAACAACCGGCCCAAATATTACAATTATCCCAAACCATAGACCGTTTACGCGGTTGTGGTTTCCCGAATATAATGGTTTTTCGCGCGACTCAATCAGGCCGGCCGTATGCCCAAATTCTTAATCACTATTATTTGCTTTCACCATGGATCGAGGGGGAAAACCCGGACTTCTCCAATCAACATCATCTGCAGTTGGCCGCCAAACTCTATGGCCGTTTCCACCGGGCATCTCAGGCCATCTCATTTCCGGAAGAAGCAGACAGCCTAGCGGAACCCGTCCGGGCCATCCGGGATGAGTTCCTGAAAAAGCGCGCTTTCTTGATAGAAATGTCGGATTCCTTACGCGGGCGGGAAACCCTGAACCGGATCGACCGGTGTCTTTTAAAATGGAGCGGCCATTTTATCCGTCAGGCCGGTTTTTGTATTGAGCAACTGGCCATGTTGCGGCTGGATGAATGGCCCCAAAAAAGAACGGGGTATGGTTTTTGCCACAACGACCCGGCTCCCGGCAATATTATCATTCATAACCGGGAGTTATATCTGATTGATTTTGAACTGGCCGCCCCTGGCCTCTTTATCAAGGAAATGGCCAAATTACTGGCCAGGGCGTTACAAGCCAACCGCTGGCAGGCCGGGCTTATCCCGCTTATTATTGAAGCTTATGCGTCTGAAAGGAAATTTACCCCGCCGGAAATGCAAATCTTGCCGTATTTATGTTCCTTTCCCCAAAGTTTTTGGCGCTTATGCAGCCAGCGTTTTCAGGAACGGCTGCCCTGGGCCGAAACTCGCTTTCAAAAGAAACTATGGGAGATCACTAACTCCGAATTTCCAAGGTCAAGTTGCCTGCGAAGTATGGCCCCGGAATTGCCGGAAATGGCCTTATAATTACCCTCTAGGAGGACACTATGATTCAAACCGAGACCGCTGAACTTTCCCGGATCTTGAGCCATTGGGGGCTGAAGGCGCTAAACTATCAAAAAATTAAAGATGTCTATAAAGTGAAGACCGAAAAAGGATATAAAAATCTGAAATTCTCACCCCTGTTACCAAAACGGTTGTTATTCGTTCACCAGGCCGTCTTACATCTCCAAAACAACGACTTTCAGGGAATGTATCCAATTATTCCCGCTTTGGACGGCCGTACCTATGTTTCCGATGGCCGCTATGCTTATTCTTTATTTGACTGGATCGAAGGCCGCCAATGCGATTTTAGCAATTTGGCCGAACTGCGGGACGCCACCCGGTTGCTGGCGGAGTTTCATAGCAAGTCCGGCGGTTTTATTCCGCCTGATCATTCCAATATGCGCAACCGTTTGGGGAAATGCCTCCGCCATTTTGAAGCGCATTATCAAGATCTATTGGATTTTAAAGATATCGCCGCCACCATGCCTGATGATCCCTTTGCCAAAACCTATCTAAGCCAGGTTGATTTTTTTCTGCCCATCGCCGCCCGGGCTGTTGAGAAACTCCGCCATAGCTCCTACGTGGATCTGGTCAAATCCGTCCGCCAAAATCATACTTTTTGCCACGGCGATCCGGCGGCGCGTAATTTTATCCTGACTCCGGAGCACCGGACGTATATGATTGATTTTGACAGTTGCCGTCTGGATTTACCGGTGATGGATCTCATCAAATTTACCCGGCGGGTTTTAAAAAAATACTGTTGGAAATTTGAAATCGCCAAAATTTTGGTTAACGCTTATGATGAGGTAAACCGCCTCTCCACCAATGAATTGGAAGTGATGAAAGCCGTCTTTTATTTCCCGCAGAAGTTCTGGCGGATGGCCACCCGTTACTTCCATCAACATGATCGCCATTCCCCGGAACGCGCCCTGCAAAAATTAATAAAGTATACCGGCAACCGCCTGGAATTAGCCCGCTTTCAAATGGACTTTGACAAATATGATCCGAGGGCCGGTACGGCATAAACAAACGGACAAATAGCCACTAAACGGCAATATTTAAAGGGCGATGGAGCCTCCGGAGTAATCAATACCCCCGAATATCATTTATTTACAACTCGAGGAAATAGGTTGCTCTATTTTCTCTTGTGGATGGGAGATAAAACAATTCATGGTTTCAACCAAACTTGTTCCGGCCAAAGAAAAATCCACATTATCCGATGACACATTACAAAAAATCTCCGTAGCGTATGGATTTAACATTACGAAAGTTGATTCGTTCCGGACGATTTGGCGGCTAACCACCGACGCCGGTTATAAATATTTAAAACGGTCGAAATTAACTCTGATTGAGCTGCAATTTATATATGAAGCCTTGGAGTATTTGGTAGAGCGGGATTTTAAGCAGATCCCGCGTTTCGCGATAAACCGGTCCGGCTATCCCTATTTACCCGATGAAAGCGGCCCCTTTATCATTACCGACTGGTATTTCAGCCGGGAATTAGACTTCGGAATTCTGATGGATTTAAAACAAGCCGCAGCCTTTCTGGCCGAATTCCATCAGAAATCCCTTGGTTTTGTGCCTAGCCGGGCTGACTATCACCGCACCGTTTGGTGGAACTGGCCGGTTAAACTGAAAGGCCGGATCGCAGAGTTGCAGGATTTTCGCCGTTTGGCCCTGGCTGAGAAGGAGAATTCCGCATTCTGCCGTTTGTATCTGCGCCACTTTGAACCCTATTACCGCGAGGCCCGGAATAGTTATGAAATGCTGCTCCGATCACCCTATGCGGAAGTTGCCGCTTTGGATTGTGAACGCAAGAGTTTTTGCCATCATGATTACTCCGGTCGGAATCTGTTGCGCACCTTTGAAGACCGCCTGATATTGGTCGATTTTGATTATTGCCTGTCCGATATCCGTATCCACGATCTAATCAATCTGTTGGTCCGGAATTTGAAACATACCGGCTGGAACTCGTCCCTGGCCGGTTTTATCTTGAAAGAATATCATAAAACCGGGGGGCTGACCCCGGAGGAACTGAAGGTAATGCATGTGTTGCTCCATTGGCCTCAGGATTTCTGGCAGGTGGGTTTACAATATTTTTACGAGAAACAGCCCTGGCCCAAGGAACGGTTTCTGAAGAAACTGGAGTCGAGAATCGACAGCCGGTTTGAACGGGAAAGATTTTTAAAGGAGTTTCCGGAGCAAAACGGAGTGTATGCGTGGGGGTAATCCAAAAATCACTACCTCTTACTTCAGGCTTTTTATAAAGCTGTCCCAATTTATTTGCAGGATTCTTGAGAATGACCACGAAACAATAAATATTTCATAAAGGAAATCCATACTCCATAACAAACCCGGCAAAATCCATATGTAAAGTTTGATGAATTATAATTACATTTAAAAAGGCGGGACATTAATCATGAGTCAGGATATCCGATGGAAACAACGCTTTCAGAATTTCGAAAAATCCCTTCATAACCTTGAAAAAGCCCTGAAAATAAATAATCCCGACATCATCCAGAGAGCCGGATTGATCCAGTTTTTCGAAATGAGCTTTGAACTGGCATGGAATACGATGAAAGATTATTTGGAGGAGCAAGGTTTTATTGATGTCAAATCACCGCGAGCCGCCATTAAAAAAGCCTTTGAAACAGGATTGATTACCGACGGACACCTTTGGCTTAAAGCACTTGAAGACCGGAATTTAACTTCACATACGTATGATGAAAATATCGCGAATCAAGTAGTGGAGCTAATTAGAAATAATTATTATTCTTTGCTGGCTGCTCTGGAAAAAGAATTGAAAGGCAGAGGGTAAGCTATGTTCGGATTAAAGAACGGGGACTTGGCCGCAATAATTGCGATAATCGCCAAATATGGCGAAGTGGAAAAAGCTTATATCTTTGGGAGCCGGGCCAAGGGGAATTATAAAAACGGCAGCGATGTGGATATTGCTCTGAAAGGTGAAAAAATTACATTTCAAACCATTAGCGGCATCAGTTACGAACTTAACGAAGAAACCCTGATGCCTTATCATTTTGATGTATTGAATTATCATGCCCTGGATAACCGGGAGTTGATCAGTCATATTGACCGGGTAGGGATTTGCTTTTATGATCAAATGTCGAATTACGATTTCAACGGATTAGATGTTGGACGGGTTTCCGAAGAGAAAATTACCGGATATCCTGATACTTCTGGGCTGGATAAAGATAAACACCCCGGAAGTAAACGATAGTTTCATTTGCCATACTTATCCTTGTATCCCCCAGTAGACCACTTTTTTACTGGACATCTACGGCTGGAACCGGAGATTCGCAACGAATGAGAGCAAGATGAGATGTCCTGGTACGCCGGGTTTTTTATTATCATAATTAATTCGATAATATATCAACCCTTTCATCCCTTACTCCTTCATTTATAAGATAAGCAACCTCCACAACATTCCCTACTTGTAAAAAAGCTACAATTAACACAATGATCATTCATCTCATTTTTAATATCGTGAATTTCATTACTAAAAAGATTAATAGCGGATAATTTAACAAGATCACTAATCTGTTTGGAAGACCAGATTGATGTCATCCGCTTCGAAAAGATTAGCCGGACTTATGCCGCCAATGAAATCCGGAAAGATGAAATCATGAAAATCTTAAACTCTTTACCGGAAATAGTGGAAACCCCATCAGGAAAAATCAAAGTCCATAAGCTCCTCGTAGATCTTGAAGAATTACATTATGAATCCCTGGGGGTCTGTTTTGACATCGCCGTGAAACGAGGGTTCTCCTTGGCGTATAAACTGATATTTCATAACTTGACAATATAATCGTAAAAGTTTACCAAAGCTTTACTTAAAATTTTCCTTATTTTAATGGTAACCTGTGGTTCCCCAATGATATATTACTGATAATTGAATCTGAAATATTTAAGCAATCAAAAATAATTATAAAATACTATGTAAAAATGATAAACCTCCATGAATAAATCGTAAACCACCATAAAAAATGATAGACCACCATATAAAAACGATAAACTTCCATGAATAGATCATAAACCACCATAAAAAAATGATAGACCACCATATAAAAATGATTAACCACCATGAATAAATCATAAACCACCACGGAAAAATGATAGACCACCATATAAAAATGATTAACTACCATGAATAAATCATAAACCACCACGAGAAAATGATAGACCACCATATGAAAATGATTAACTACCATGAATAAATCATAAACCACCACGCTAAAATGATAGACTACTTATTATATTTAAAATATAAAAAAAATAATATTTCAAACGAATAAATATAGGGAGCGATGTCTTTTGGCCGATGGAAAAAGTTCAATTGATAAATTCTTATTATCCGCCCAGGTAATGATCGAAAACGCCATATCCGATCCCATAGTAAAAGCGGCACTTGAAGTTTACGGCTACACCGGACATAAGTTGCAATCCGGGAAAACGCTTTATCATGAAGCGGTAGCTCTGCAAAATATCCAGAAAAAAGAATACGGCGAACAAATAGCCGCCACCGCCGAACTGAACAGCATATGGAAAACAGCGCACCAACAGTACATAAGGACCCTAAAAATCGCCAGAGTTGCCTTCCAGGATAACGTCAAAGCCGGCAATGCGGCCATACTGCATGGCAGGAGAAAGGAAAGCCTTTCCGGATGGCTGGCGCAAGCTCAAGTCTTTTATACCAATATCATCAATGATGGCTTTTTCGTAAATGCCCTTGCTGAATACGGCTACTCCCCGGCCAAACTGAGCCAGGAAGCCGCCCTTTTGGAACAGGTCGCCGCCAAGAACGCCCAGCAGAAAACAAAGACCGGCGAAGCCCACGCGGCCACCGAGGCCCGTGATAAGAAAATTGATGAATTGGCCAACTGGGTTTCAGATTTGAGAGCCGTGGTCAAAGTGGCCCTGGCGGATAATCCGCAACAGCTTGAGAAACTGGGAATATTGGCGAGGAC
>JAEZJQ010000048.1 GCA_023436305.1 Bacillota bacterium | reverse complement strand
AACTTTCTAATAACGGTGTTTATGAATTTAAAAAGTATTATTATGTATATATACCGGATAAATTAAAAAAGTGAGGTCAGGAGAATGTATAAATTAATGGATAAGCTTAATGCCAATAAAAAAATTCCACTTATCATCGTGCTTTTATTTATTCTAATAATTTCTTATATAGTTTATGGTGACATCAATGATAAGTCTGATATAAAAAAGGCAGACTCCTTATCTCCCTCACTGCAAACATTAAAGGAAAAGGTAAAGTATGCCCGTAACCCTAGAGAGGCCTTTGGAATCATTGTTAAGATGTATGGTAAAGCAAACCGGTTTCTTGGTTCCGGAATTTCTATTGCGCAGTGGGATATCGATGGTGGGTATGTATATTCCCATCCTTTTTTCGGGGTTAGCTATTCGAAAAAAGATTATGATATTAGTGATAGCGACGCTGTTTACTTCATTAATACCGAAAACAAGGTGGAAGAAAACATAATCGGAACATATAGAATGACTTCTTTAAAAAATAGAGTAAAGCCGGCTCAATATTGGTATGGATATCTCGAATTAGAAGAGGATGGGAAGTATTTTTTTAAGGATGAAATCTGGGAAAAAGAACAAATCAAACAAAGGAATAATTTTTTTCATAATAATCCCAAAGGAACTTATACCATAGAATACCTTAACAACATTAAGGCCGACAGTCTTCTTGAAGAAATGGAAGAGGGTACGATGTTGGCGCGAATAAAATTTGTTTCGGGAAATAAAAGTGAAATATTATATTTTTCGATAAAAGGAAGGACAATAGAAAGCAATGAAGAAACGTCATTTCAATTATACAAACATTGGAAAAAATCTTTTTATAGAAAACCAATTGATCCAAGTAATCAATCGCTTGAATTGCTAAAAGAAGAGATAAAATATGCGGAAAGTTATGAAGAGGCGCTTCAAATTATTATTGATATGTATGGGGATGGGGAACAAGAAAATGATATCGGAAATCCACAATGGCAAATTGAAGGTGGGGTTTTAACTTGCGACGAGGGTGGGTTTAGTTATAAAAAAAACGGTGTTACGATTAACCTCATTGATACGAAGAATATAGTAGGAGAAATTATTCAAGGATACTATGAAATATTTGCTTTATCAGAACAAGATGTCAACAAAACTACATACTGTTTGGGAGGAATAGAACTGGAGCCAAATGGCAGATTCACTTTTGATTCGGATCTAAATAAAAACCTTCCGGAATTTAAAGATAATTTTTTCTTTAACAACCCTGAAGGAACGTATATCATAGACTATCAAAATGGTATCAAGGCGGATGAGCTGCTGGAAAATATGGCGGATGGGACAAAGATTGCCAGGGTAAACTTTTTCTCGAAATTAACCAAGGAATCGTTTGATATATATATAAAAGGGAGAACGTTGGTTTTAAAACCGGCTGATGGTAAATTACGGACGTATACTATCAGGGACAAACACTGGCAGAATTATCATGTCAAAGAGGATACCAAAAAATAATCCTAAAAGCAAAAGCGGGCTGATTTTTTAACCCGCTTTGTTTGTATAACTTTGTAAAAAACAAGACGCACGCAGCGCAGCCCGTGGATGGACGATTGGAAAAATTGGCGCTAATGAAATAGCTCCTCCGGGTGCATATAAGATAGCATATTTAGAAACAAAAGATAAAAATGATTATCATTGGTATAGACAAAATCCTGATGGTACCTGGTCGCACGAACCAGGTTCAGGAAAGGTTAGGAATACAGATTTCGGAGGAGCGCCCATACGTAATCCTGAACTTTCTAATAACGGTGTTTATGAATTTGAAAAGTATTATGTTTAATGACCCGGACCTTGGGCATAACCGGTGGTCAAAATTGAAGCTTTAAAAATGAGAACCTTAAAATCATGGAAAAGGCTGCTCCTATCCTGGATTCAAGAAAAAAGCTATGTGTCAGGACTTTAACCTGCATATGGCTTTTTCTGATTTTATTTGATAAAATAAAATTGCGTGTTATCTATAAGTTTCGTAAAGCTTGGGGGAGGAAAAACAGATGATAAACAATCCGGAAAAAAAATTAGGTAAATTTATCGACAAACAGAACGTTGCTTTTATAAGCTCGGTTGATAGTGAGGGTTTCCCAAATTCTAAAGCGATGCTGCCACCAAGGAAAAGAGAAGGTATCAAAATATTTTACTTTTCCACAAATACATCTTCCATGCGTGTCGGTCAATATCGGGCAAATCCAAATGCATGTATTTATTTTTATCACAAAGGACTAATCCGTTATGAGGGAGTTATGCTGAAAGGGCGGATGGAGATTCTTGAAGATGAAGAAACTAAAAAAATGATATGGAGAATGGGAGATAGAATGTATTATTCCAAAGGTGTTACTGATCCCGATTATTGTGTGCTAAAATTTACAGCAAAAGAAATACGATATTATTGTGATTTAAAATCTGAAAGCTTCTCTGTTTGAGCATAATCTCCATTAAACGGAATGCATCTAAATTAAGCGAATGACACAAACTAAACAATTATACATTCAGCATTTGCAAGTCTTCCCCGAAAGTACGGAATTGCGACATTAAATCTTCAAGCAGTACCGTTACTTTATTAACATCCATGTAAACCCCTAAATTATCCATTATATTTAAAATAGTTTTTTGATTTGGGACACTACTACTTGGTTTGTGTAGCTATTATTCGGCGCTAAATAATTCAAAAATACTATATCTTCCGGGTTGCGATTTACATAAAATAACAGATACCGTTATTTTGCCCTTTTAAGCTTTATCTGTTCCTCATTTAATTCCTTGATCATTTGCATCATGAGTTGATGTTCCTGCTGGTTTTGATTCTCCAGCTTATCAAAGCGGACATTCATTTCTTCCCTTAATCCTTGTAATCCCTCACCAAAAACACGGAATTGAGACATCAATTCTTCCAACAATATATTTGTCCTTTTTGATTCATCCATAACGAACACACTCCCGAAATTTTAATCGTAAATATATTTTAACACATTTTGAATAAGTTGAAGTAAATGTATCTGCCCTGTCCTTAAGTCCCGGCGGCTGTTCGAAAAAGCCAATGAGCCCAAGGAATTATTCATCGTTGAAAACGCCAAGCATTATGATGTTTATGAGGGAGAAAACTTCATAAAATCCTCCGGCAAGACCCTAGGAGTCTGTGCGGCTAATCGGCTTTCGAAGCCTATTTAGTATCAAGTAACATATTCTAATGCCACATATAGTGGTTATAAAACCATAATGGTTTTAAGTTACTAAAAAGTGTTACGCGCACAGACTCCTAGAGTGGTTTGATAAATATTTGAATTTTAAAGCCCTTGGTTAAGTGTCGTTAAGGATTGACAGTGTATTACTGCGATTGCTCCCATAGTGAGATAGAGAGGTTCTTTTGCTTTTAATTGCAGTTTAAAGAGTATAATCAAAGATTCTATAAAAAATTAGAGAGCAGTTTCGCTGCTCTTTTTATTTTATCCGTTTTAGTTTTTGGACTTCGGTATCCGTTTCCTTGATTGCCTGCATTAACATTTGATGTTCCTGTTTGTTTTGGAATTTTAGGTCACCCATATCCTGCTTTAGGTCGCGTACATCCTGTTTTAAGACAATGACATCCTGTTTTAGGCCATTGATCTCCTGCCGCTGCTCGCCGATTTCTATTCGCAAATCGGTGACTTCGTTTTTTAAAAGACGAATATTCGTCTTAACTTCTGTAAACTCGCGATCAAATTTTTCATTGAGCATATCCAGGCCTTCGCCAAAAGTGCGGAATTGGGACATCAACTGCTCCATGAGTACGGCTACTTTATGATCATCCATCAAGATCACCCCGACGGTTTTCTGCTTAAAAAATTATATCATAAATTCACCCCGTTTTGATATTTACAATCGGTTAAAAATTTTCGGGAAAATAAAAAGTACCCCTCCGGCGGCTTTAACAAAAATTTCATATATTTTTTTAATCCAATATCTAGTTTCTTCCAGCCAAAGATTCATCCCTGATCTACCATATATTGTATTCCCCGGAATATGACGATACTCGTGAACGCCTGTTACTCCCAAAAAACCCCCTAAAACGACTTATGAAAAAAAGGAAAATGGACGATAATGGAGAATACAGAGAAGAAAGTGGTGGCGAGTGGAGCAAAGTGGGAAAAAGTTGTTGAGGTGTTGTAAATCATGTTTATGGGGGAATACCAGCACTCCCTGGATGAGAAAGGACGATTGATCATACCGGCCAAGTTCCGGGAATCTTTAGGGGAGAGCTTTATTCTCAACCGGGGGCTCGACAATTGCTTATATGGATACCCACAATCCGAATGGAAGATTCTAGAGGAGAAGATTAAGGAACTGCCCACCAATAACCCCGAAACACGCGCCTTTGTACGGCTGTTCTTTGCGGGAGCGGTGGAAGCGGAGTTGGATAAACAGGGACGGGTGGTAATTCCCCAGCATTTGCGGGATCACGCTCAGATTGAAAAAGATGTCTATGTCATCGGGGTATCAACGAAAGTTGAGATCTGGTCCAAAGAAAACTGGGAAAATTACTCAGCCCAAACCCAGCCATCTTATGAAGGATTTGCCCAAAACATCGCCAATCTAGGCATTTAACCCGCGCGCAAAATGCGCCTGCATCAAAAACGCATACGCATCAACAATGCGTAGACATCGGGGGTGTTAAAGTGCCAGAATTTCAACATCAACCAGTGTTGCTTGAGACTTCAGTAGCGTTTTTAAATATTAAACCGGCCGGTGTTTACGTTGATGCCACTCTTGGCGGGGCCGGACACAGTTTGAAAATTGCCGAATCCTTAAATGAAAATGGTTTAATTATCGGCATCGATCAGGATAAAACAGCCATAGAGACTGCCCGTACCCGACTACAAAACGTCAAACCCAGAGTGGAATTAATTCGCCGTAATTTTATTTATCTTAAGGATATTTTAACCGGACTGAACCAGCCGGTCATCGACGGAATTCTGTTTGATCTGGGGGTTTCCTCACCTCAACTGGATCTGGAGGAACGGGGTTTTAGTTACAAGCAAGATGCGCCGTTAGATATGCGCATGGATCAAACTGAGCCCTTTTCCGCATATCATCTAGTCAATTCGGCTCCGGTGGATGAATTGGCCCGGATCTTGCGCGAATATGGGGAGGAACGTTTCAGCCAACGAATTGCTCATTTTATTGATAAATACCGCCGGGACCGGGAGATCAAAACCACCGGCCAATTGGCTGAAATTATTAAACAGTCGATCCCGGCGGCCGCCCGGAGATCCGGACCACACCCGGCCCGCCGTAGCTTTCAAGCGCTTAGGATCGCTGTAAATCACGAATTGGAATATCTCCAAGATACTTTGAACCAGGCCATCCATTTACTGAAACCGGAAGGGCGCATCGTGGTTATTTCTTATCATTCTTTGGAAGATCGCTTGACTAAAACGACGATGGCCGAATGGGCCAAAGGATGTCAATGCCCGCGGACGTTTCCGGTCTGTATTTGCAACCGGAAACCACAATTACGGATTCTTACGACCAAACCTGTAATTTCCGGCGAAGATGAACTGGCGGATAACTCCCGGGCCAGGAGCGCCAAACTTCGGGCCGCTGAAAAATTGGGGTAAAAATCATCATTTACTTAACGAATTAGGTTTCAAGGGTACTGGTGGAAAATTTTCGTAGGGACGCTTCTAGTACCTGGAGAGGATGCATAAACATGTTATTGGCAGAGCAATATTCAAGCAGCGCTCAATTAAAAAAACAACCGGATTTTCCCCAGGATAACCCGGTGCGGAGCCGTCCCGTTAAAAAGCGTTTTCAAAACAGGGTAGTGTTTAAGATCCTGGTTTGCTTGCTTTGCCTGGTGCTTGCCAATATCATTTTCCAGGCGTTAGTAATCAAACGGAACCAGGAGATTAAAGTTTGGCAGGCGAAGCTTTCGAAACTGGAACGGGATTCGGTGAAATTACGGATTGAAATGGCGAATCTGGGTTCGTTTGATAGGATTCAAACCGCCGCCCAAAGGGATTTGGGGATGCGGGTGGCCGGTCCCAACGATTATATGTGTATCGCGTCGGCGCCGGAACCGGCTCAGAATATACAGCAATCCTACGAAACATATTCAACCAAGCCAAATCCTCCAAGTAATCTTTGGACTAGACTGGCGGGCTGGATTGAGGGAATCGGGGAGACCATGGCTCAACCCGCGACTCCATGATTATCCAATCAAGTAAAGTTTACTATGTAAACAAACTTTTAAAAGATAATTATATCGTGTCATAGATTAAGAGGGATCAAACCGTGAGCCAAATCGAAACGATATCCAAAAAACGGGTCGCAATTTTATTGTTAACGATTTTGGTAATCGTCTTCGCCCTGATTTCCAGGGTGATTTATCTGCAATTTTTTTTAACGGGGTGGCTTAAAAAATCCGCTGAAAGTCAAAGATTCAGGTCCATAGAGGTATTGCCACGCCGTGGTACTATCTATGACCGGAATAACAATGAACTGGCGATTAGTATTGATGGTGATTCCATTTACGCGATTCCCGCCGAAATCGGGATCGACAACGGCTCAAATAAATACCACGGGGCCGAGTTGGAGGAACACTTACGGGCTGATAGAATTGAAATTGCCCGAATTTTAAGTGATACTCTGGGGATGGATTGCCAGGTTATTGAGAGGCTCATTTCCAAACGGGCCTCTTTTGTTTGGATTAAACGCAAAGCTCAATTAAGTGAAATCGATGAACTCCGGAAAATCATCGCCGCCCGGAAGATCACCGGTATTGAATTCAGTCAAAAAGCGCGGCGTTTTTATCCACAAACTTTTTTAGCGGCCCAAATATTAGGGATAGCCGGGATTGACAACCAGGGTTTGGAGGGTATCGAGAAACAGTACGATATTTACTTACGGGGTGTTCCGGGAAGCGATCAGGCGGAATTCGACACTACCGGAAGGCATATTCCCCAGGGCGAACGGCGTTATCTGGAACCGATCAACGGAGATTCCCTGATTCTATGTATTGATGAGAATATGCAGTATATCGTGGAACGGGAATTGGAGAAAGCTGTGGCGGATACCAAGTCCAAACGGGGCATGGCTGTAGTGGTCGATCCCCAAAATGGAGATATACTTGCAGCTGCCGCTCTACCAAAAGTTGATCCCAATAATTTCAATGATTTTCCGGTGGAAAACCGGCGTAATCCGATTTTTACCGACATGTATGAACCGGGTTCCACGTTTAAAGTATTTACCACTATTGCGGCCTTGGAGGAAGGAAAAGTATCCTTGGAGTCCACTTTTTTTGATCCCGGATTCATCATCGTTGACGACCGGCGGCTCCGTTGCTGGAAACCCGGCGGACATGGCAGCCAGACCTTCATCGAGGCTTTGGAGAACTCTTGCAATCCCGTCTTCGCTTCCCTGGCGCTACAGATTGGAAAAGAAACTTTATATAAATATATCAAGGCTTTTGGATTCGGACGGTCTACCGGGGTTGACTTTCCGGGTGAATCGCCGGGCAGGCTGCAGGCCATGGCTAAAGTTAAAAACGTGGAATTGGCCAATATCGGATTCGGCCAAGGGATCACTGTGACTCCCATCCAGTTGGCCATGGGGGTAGCCGCCATCGCTAACGGCGGGTATTTATTAAAGCCCCATTTGGTTAAAGAGATCGTGGGACCGGATGGCAAAGTGAAAAAAAAATTCTCCCGGGAAGTCGTGGGCCGGGTCATGTCCGGTAAAACCGCCTCATTAATGGCTAAACTGCTTCAATCCGTGGTGACCAACGGGTCAGGTAACCGGGCTTATCTGGAAGGTTATCAGGTAGCCGGGAAAACCGGGACCGCCCAAAAAGTGGCCCGAGGGACCCGGGGTTACAGTAAAGTAATGGCTTCCTTCATCGGCTTTGCGCCGGCGGAAAACTCCAGGCTGTTGGCGTTGGTTGTTTTGGATGAACCCGGGTGCCCCATAACTTATGGTGGGGTTATTGCCGCTCCAGTGGTCGGTAATATTTTCCGCGATGCGCTGCGCTATTTGAATGTCCGACCGCATTACGAACCGGAAATAATGGAGAAAATTACCAACGAAGAGATTGTCGTCCCCAATATTTTGAATATACCCATTCGAGAGGCCACCCAGTTATTGGAGAAAAAAGAGATTCAATTCCGGTTCATCGGGCAGGGTAGTTATGTATACGATCAGATTCCGAAACCGGGGGCCAGGATTAACCGCAATACCAAGATTTTAATTTATTTTGACCCGGAGGAACATTATAATTTTAAGAATAGCAATAAACAGATGTTACCGAACTTCCAGGGCTGTTCACTCCGAAAAGTGGATGAAATATTAAGCGAAATGGACCTGAAATTAGAAGCCAAGGGCACCGGAATTGCGGTTTCTCAAAATCCACCGCCGGGTACGGTGGTTGGGCCCGGCAGCACCGTTCAAATTATTTTTAAACCGAGTGAAGATAACCCGCCTTAATTGCCAAATTAAGGATAAAAAAAATATTTTTTGATACCCTATAATAAGGTTTATACAATGAAATCAGTTAGTGGATTAAAAGTAATTTCCTATGGTAAGGGAGCAGGATTGTCGGATTAACTAGCGAATAACCCAAATGGCTTTTATCAATACTTTTTATTTGGGGGATGGAGGGTGTAAAATTGAAATTAAACCAGTTAATTCAAGGAATTCCCACCCATAATACAACTGGGGTTCTGGATATTGAAATCAGTAGTATCACTCAGGATTCGCGTCAAGTGGCGGCCGGGGCGCTTTTTTTCTGTGTAAAAGGCGCACAAGCCGATGGTCACCGTTTCCTAAAACAAGCGGCAGAAAAAGGGGCAGTGGCGGCAATTGTGCAAGATTGGCCGGATGAAAATTATAATTTAACAATCATTCAAGTAGCGGATGTCGCCAAAGCAATCAAAGATATTGCCGGGGCCTTTTATGGTTATCCGGAACGCCAGTTGCAATTAATTGGGGTCGTCGGTACCAATGGAAAAACCACTACCACTTATTTGATCAAGAGTATTTTGGAAGCGGCAGGATATAAAACCGGACTCATTGGGACCATTACCAATTTAATCGATGACCAACCACTGGCGTCACATAATACTACTCCCGGATTTCTCGAGTTGCAACAAATATTCTCAAGGATGGTCCGGGCCGGTATTCAATATGTAGTCATGGAAGTATCATCCCATTCCATTGCCCAGGGACGGGTCGCCGGACTTACTTTCCGCGCGGGAGTTTTTACCAATATCACTCAGGACCATCTCGATTATCACCGGACTTTTGAAGAGTATTTCCGGGTAAAAAGCAAGTTTTTTATGGATCTTAGCCCAAATTCATGGGCGATAATTAACAATGACGATAACCATGCCGAGCAGCTCATCGATAAAACCACCGCCCGGGTAATAACCTATGGGATTGAACAGGTTTCCGAAATCCAAGCCGATAAGATCGAAATGGCTATCAATGGGTCGAAGTATACCGCCATGACTCCCCAGGGACCCATTACCGTGGATTTAAAATTAACCGGCTATTGCAATATTTATAACAGCTTGGGAGCATTGGGGGCGGGCCTGACCCTGGGTATGAGTCCGGCGGCAATCAAGCAAGGATTGGAAGCCGTTACCGGGGTGCCGGGACGTTTTCAACCGATTCCCGAAGCCAGGGACTTTGATGTCTTTGTTGATTACGCCCATACTCCGGATGGTTTGGAAAACGTATTGAAAACCGGACGGAAACTAGGACCCAAACGTTTGATTGTGGTTTTCGGATGTGGCGGAGACAGAGATCGGACCAAGCGGCCGTTGATGGGCGCCATCGCCGCCAAACTGGCCGATTTTACCATACTAACCTCTGATAATCCCCGTACGGAAGACCCAATCCGAATTATTCAAGAGATCGAGTCGGGATTTATCGGAGCCAATCCCACCGCACAATATCTCATCCAAGCCGACCGGGCTCAAGCCATCCTAAAAGTGATTGCCTTGGCCCAATCCGGGGATCAGATCTGGATTGTCGGCAAGGGACATGAGGATTATCAAGAATTTGCGAACTACCGAATTCATTTTGACGATCGGGAAGTAGCCCGCGCCGCATTGGAAGAGAAGTCGCGCGCGCGCGACAAATGAGAACATTCGCTGCAATCTTCGTAGAAAGGAATGAAATTTGATGCCGGAATTTGCCAAAATATTATTGGGAGCATTGGCTGCTTTTGTAACCTGTCTCGTTATCGGCCCCATTACCATCAAAATTCTGCGCCAGTTCAAATTTGGACAAAGCATCCGTACTGATGGACCGCAAACCCATCTAAAAAAGGCGGGTACTCCGACTATGGGCGGAGTGATGATTATTGTGGCGCTTATGGTGGGGTTGGCGGTGGTTGGGCAGTTTAGCCGTGAAGTGATTTGGCTTTTGTTTATTACCTTAAGTTTTGGATTCATTGGTTTGTTGGATGACGTGTTGATTATTATCCGTAAAAAATCACTGGGTTTGAAAGCCAGCCAGAAAATCTTGGCCCAGATTATTTTCGCGGGGATTGCCACTTTTTTTCTATTGCAAAATCAGTTGCCAATTTCCCAGTGGATTCCGTTTACCAATATTAAATTATCGTTTCCGACCTCCGGGTGGGGGAATACCGCATTTTTTAACCCCTTGTTTTTTTTGTTTGCGGTTTTTTGGATCGTGGGTTTCTCCAATGCGGTGAATTTAACGGATGGACTGGATGGATTGGCGGGTGGTACCACCGCCATTGCTTTTCTGATCATGGGTGGTTTAACTTTTATCCAGGGTCAATATGGGTTAACGGTATTTGCGTTTGTTCTGGCAGGCGCCTGTCTTGGATTTGTTTGGTTTAACGGACCACCGGCCAAGGTTTTCATGGGAGATACCGGATCACTGGCTTTGGGAGCGGCATTTAGCGGGATTGGACTTTTTAGCCAATTATCGCTGTATCTGCCCATCGTCGGCGGAATTTTTGTGGCCGAGGCGCTTTCGGTGATTATCCAAGTTACATCTTATAAGACCTCCAAAAAGAGAGTGTTCCGGATGAGCCCCTTGCACCATCATTTTGAACTGGAAGGAATGCAAGAGCCTCAAATTATGATCCGGTTCTGGATTGTCGGCATTGTGTTGGGAGCTTTGGGAGTTTTGGGTTATTTAATCCATTAATATCTTCAAGGTGGAGGTTAGGTTAAAGTGAAACGAAATCCGCCGGATCTATTTTTATTTTTAATTACTTTGTCATTGTTGGTATTGGGATTGATCATCGTTTCCAGCGCCAGCGCCCCGGAGTCACTGGCCGTTACCGGCGGCAAGAGCGTATTTCATTATGGGTTGAAACAGTTATTATTTTCGGTCATCGGCTTTGGATTGATGTTGTTTTTCATGAAATTCCCTTATCAGGGACTGAAGAAATTCACGGTGCCGATGGCGCTGATTACTATTGGACTGCTGATTGTGGTATTATTTGTGGCCAAAGAGGTTAAAGGAGCCTTGCGTTGGATTAATCTGGGCTTTTTTCAACTGCAGCCTTCCGAAATGGCAAAACTGGCCGTAATTATGGTGATTGCTCATTATTGCGCTGAGATTAACAATGGAATTAGAAATTTTGTAGTCGGGGTTATTTTGCCGCTTTTTTTCGTGGGTATTGTCTGTTTATTAATTATGTTGGAACCGGACCTTGGAACCACGATTGTTATCTTTATGACGGCGATGATTATGTTATTTGCGGGGGGCGCTAGAATTTTTCACCTTAGTATTCCCGGTTTGGTGGGATTAGGCGCCGGAGTGGTTTTAATAATTACCGAGCCGTATCGTTTAGAGCGACTCTTCGCTTTTTTAGATCCTTGGAAAGATCCCAAGGATTCCGGCTGGCAAATCATCCAATCCTTATATGCGTTGGGATCGGGTGGTCCGCTGGGCTTAGGCTTGGGAATGAGCCGCCAGAAATTTAATTATTTGCCGGAAGCGCATACCGATTACATATTTTCCATATTAGGAGAGGAATTAGGCCTGCTCGGAACCATTACCGTGATTATTTTATTCTTTTTCCTGGCTTGGCGGGGATATAAAGCAGCTATCGCAGCGGATGATTCCTATGGGAGGATGTTGGCGGTAGGGATTACTTCATATCTGGTATTTCAGGCATTGCTAAATATCAGCGTGGTCACCTCATCGGTACCGGTAACCGGCATCACGTTACCTTTCTTAAGTTCCGGCGGTTCATCCTTGTTAATCAGTTTAATGAGCGTGGGGATTTTATTAAATATCTCCAAAAATGCTCAAGTGAAATAACGGCGGTTTTGATTTTCAATGTAGAGGAGATTTGCGATGAGAGTAATACTGGCGGGCGGCGGGACCGGTGGCCATATTTATCCGGCAATTACCATTGCCAGGGAATTTATGCGGCGCGATCCGCAGACGGAGATTCTGTTTATTGGCGGTAAACGGGGGATGGAAGCCGAACTTGTTCCCAAAGAGGGTTTTCGGCTAATTACCTTACAGCTTGAGGGGATTCCCCGGCGGATCAGTTTTAAAGTTTTTAAATCCCTAGGGCTGGCCTTCAAAGGAATTGGAGAGACTTATAAGATCATGAAAGAGTTTCGTCCGGACCTGGTTATCGGTACCGGGGGTTATGTTTGCGGACCGGCGGTCATGACCGCATATTTAATGGGTATTCCCACTGCCATTCAGGAACAAAATGCCTTTCCGGGATTAACCAATCGCCTGTTGGGAAAAGTGGTGAAGCGGGTCTTCCTGGCATATTCCGAAGCCGGTAAATATTTTAACGCTAAAAAAGTACGGGTGTACGGCAATCCCATCCGGACTACGGAATTTCAGGAAGTGTCCCGGCTAGCGGCGGAACGCAAAATGGGCATTCAACCGGACAAGCTTAATTTACTGGTTTTCGGTGGCAGCCAGAGCGCCCGCCGGATTAATCAATGTTTACTGGATATTTTAGCGAAAATTCTCCGGGAATTTACCAATCTGCAAGTTATCATGATGACCGGCACGAAGGATTACGAATCGATTCAGGCAAAAGTTAAAGAGATAAATATACCCCAAGATCACCGGGCTCGTTTATTTTTAACTCCATATTTTTATAAAATTGCCGATGCTTATAGTGTATCTGATCTGATTTTAGCCCGGGCGGGGGCGATTTCACTGGCAGAAATCACTTATTTCGGAATCCCGGCGCTGTTGATTCCCTATCCGTTTGCCACCAATAATCATCAAGAATTCAATGCCCGGGTGCTGGAAAAAGGAAATGCCGCCCAAGTACTCCTGGAGAAGGATTTAACTTCGAAAACCCTTTGGAATCATTTAGAAGTTCTATTGAAGGATGCCGGAGAACGGCGTAAGATGGCTTCCGCCAGCAAATCGTTAGGGAAACCCAATGCTACCCAAGACATTGTGAATGAATTATTAAAATTAGCGTCGAAAAGCATATAGTTACGAGTTACAAGTCATTCAGTTAACTCGCCACTTGGAACTCGCTAACTCGCAACTATCTTTTAGAGGAGATCTAATCAATGAATGATTTAAAGGAGCTGGCGGTATCGGAAGACAAGGAACATTTGGAGATCACCGGTGGCAATCCGCTGGAAGGTTCCGTGAACATCAGTGGGGCCAAAAATGCGGTTTTGAAGTTGATGCCGGCTTCATTGCTGGCAAATAATCAATGCATCATCCGGAATGTGCCCCGGATCCGGGATGTGGAAATGATGATCGGTGTAATTCAAGGGTTGGGCGCGGATGTTTCCTGGGAAGATGACGCGACGCTGTTAATTAAAAATACCGGCGATTTGGGGTATTCGGCCCCCGATAAACTGGTCCGGGAGATGCGGGCTTCAGCCCAGGTAATGGGACCACTTCTTACTAAGGTAGGCCGGGTCAAATTGTTTCAACCGGGTGGGGATGTAATCGGCCAGCGGCCCATCAATCTGCATCTGAAGGGGTTTCAAGCTTTAGGGGCAGAGTTGATGGAAGAACATGGCTATGTGTATCTGACCGCCAATAAATTAAAAGGGGCGGAGATTCATCTTGATTTCCCCAGTGTGGGGGCCACGGAGAACATTATGGCCGCCGCAATTATGGCGGAAGGAACAACCATCATCCGTAATGCCGCCAAAGAACCGGAGATCATCGAAGAACAAAATTTTTATAACCGCCTGGGAGCGAAAATACGGGGCGCCGGTACCGATATAATTCGGATTGAAGGCGTTAGTGAACTGAATGACCGGGAAATCGATTATACCGTGATACCGGACCGGATTGAAGCCGGAACCTTTATGATTGCAGGCGCTATTACCGGTGGTGATGTTACCGTGGCTGAAGTTATCCCCGAGCATCTGGAGGCTTTAATCTCCAAACTCCGGGAAATCGGCGTGGATGTGGAAGTGAAGGCCGATCAAGTCCGTATTAAAGCCGGGAAAAAATTTACCGCCGCTGATGTGACCGTTTTGCCTTATCCGGGGTTTCCCACCGATCTCCAGCCGCAAATTACGGCTTTATTATCGGTGGCGAGCGGGACAAGCGTTGTGGTTGAAAATATATATACCAGCAGGTTCCGTTATGTGGATGAATTGATTCGGATGGGCGCTAATATCATTGTTGAAAGCCGTAGCGCCATTGTACGGGGAATCCCCTTTTTAAGCGGGGCCCCAGTATTAGCTTCCGACATTCGCGCCGCTGCCGCTTTGGTAATCGCCGGTCTAGCCGCCGAAGGCCAAACCACCATTGAAGGGCTTACCCATCTTGATCGTGGTTATGAAAAAATGGAGGCCAAACTTACCGCATTGGGCGCGAGGATACGGAGAGGATAAGGCGGAGTGGGGCATAAAGGTACTGAAAGATCGTAGCATGGCAAAATTTTTTATCTTTGTATTGCCTTGTTTTGACGGTGGTTTTACTGATCAAGGAGACGGAATTGAGGGGGAATATGGTCGGATGTCACCGACTTCTGCCCCGCCGAATATGATAACAATGTTCATGTTTTCTGATTAGGAGGCAACGAATGGTTGATATTGGAGTGACCGAACCGGTTGGAATCCAAAAGATCGCGGACCGGATTAAAATTATCGGAGGAAACCGCTTGCAAGGCACAGTAAAGATAAGCGGGGCTAAAAATACGGTTTTAAAACTAATGGCGGCGGCGTTGTTGGCTAAAAGCCGTTGTTTGATCCGTAATGTCCCGCGAATTCGAGATGTAGATACCATGATTGGGGTGCTTCGCGGAATCGGCGTGGAAGTGGATTGGGAAGAAGAAACGGTTCTGGCGATTCAATCTCCGGACGGATTGGCATTCTCCACTCCGGACGCGTTGGTCCGGGAGATGCGGGCCTCGGTTCAAGTGATGGGTCCGCTGTTAAGCCGAATCGGCCGGGTAAAATTATTTCAACCGGGTGGTTGCGTTATTGGCCAACGCCCCATTGACCTACATTTAAAAGGATTTCAGGCTTTGGGAGCCCAGGTGGTTGAAGATCACGGTTACGTATGCGTGCAGGCCAATAAACTGCATGGTGCGGAAATCCATCTCGATTTCCCGAGTGTAGGGGCCACCGAGAATATTATGGCGGCGGCTATTTCAGCAGAGGGAACCACCGTGATCCGTAACGCCGCTAAAGAACCGGAAATTATTGAAGAACAAAACTTTTATAACCGTTTGGGGGCCCGGATTCGGGGCGCCGGTACGGATACGATTCGGATTGAAGGAGTATCCCGCTTGAATGAACGGGAAATCGACTATACGGTCATCCCGGATCGGATTGAGACCGGTACTTTTATGATTGCCGCCGTAATTACCGGCGGTGATGTGACAGTGGAGGATGTCATTCCGGAACATGTTGAGGCATTGATCTCAAAATTTCGGGAGATAGGGGTTACTGTCGAGATAGGGGAAGATTGGATCCGGATTATCGGACCGGTTAAATTCAAATCCGCCGATATTACCGTTTTGCCGTATCCGGGATTTCCCACCGACCTTCAACCCCAGATTACCGCTTTGCTAACGGTAGCCCAAGGCACCAGTGTGATTACTGAAAATGTTTTCGGGAGCCGTTTCCGTTATGCCGACGAATTAGCTCGAATGGGCGCCGCCATCCGGGTGGAGAGCCGGAACGCCATTGTCAAGGGAGTAAGCAACCTCAGTGGAGCCACGGTATTCGCGCCTGATTTAAGGGCCGGGGCTGCTCTGGTGCTTGCCGGATTACGCGCCGATGGAGTAACTACCGTTGAGGGCGTACAATATCTGGAACGAGGTTATGAAAAGATCGAGCGAAAATTAGCCGGATTAGGGGCGGAGGTTATCCGGGAGGCTGAATTTTGAAGAAGCCCTGATCTATCAGTAAAGAAAAGTCAACCTCAATGGCCGAACTGATCTGTTTGGCCATTGACGAGTACTTGGCCCAAAATAACCATTATTAATCCGACGGCTTTTAATTCTTCCTTTTAGGATTCCTCTATCCCTTCCAAATTTTCTTATTCATTTTATTTCATAACATCCGTTTTATTGGGACTGTTCCGGCCTTCCAAATTAGGGGGCCGGTTTTCCAACGCCGCCAGGGAGATTTCGATATCCTCGGCGGCTTCTTCGGGAGTCATACAGCCGACGGTGATCATGTCGCAAGGGCGGAGTGTATGCCATGAAAAAGTTAACCCGACGAATGGGCTTACCCGCCCTGCGGCCATGGGTTTGATGGTGATTACAGGCTTTTTGGCGCTCCAAATAATTTTATGAATGTACTCCACTTCGACCTGCATTAAAAAACCGAGACAGTTGTAAATCTGGATATATGTCTCTACGTCATAACCATTGGCGTCCGAATAGACAACCAGTTCCGGCATATGGCAGGAAAGCCCCGGAATCAAGCCTTGATCCCGGACCATCTTCAGGTAATCGGGGAGCCGGTG
>JAEZJQ010000036.1 GCA_023436305.1 Bacillota bacterium | reverse complement strand
TTCCGGCATAATCCCCTGAACCGAGCGTTTCAGTTCTTGATGCCCTTTTAAAGCCACATTCATCATTTCCTCCAGTTTTTGCTTTACGGTCCCAATATCTTTTTCACAGGCCAGGGAGCAAACCCCAATCAGGGAAATGAGCACCGTCATGGTATGACCGACGGAATCGTGAACAACGCCGGAGAAACGGTTTATCCCCCGGGCGATGGCTAGTTCTTCGACGGTGACGGCATATTCCTGAAGTTGCGCATTGGCGGACTCCAATTCGGCATTCTTATGATTGACTTCCGAAAGCAGGTTTTTAGGTATTGTAAAGGTTTGTTAAAAGAAAGCCGATTATATTGTTACAGAGTTTTTAAGAAGCTTTATACCATTAATTAAAAAAAGGAGTTGCTATTAATGAAGAAACTATGCTTGGGTCTGATTGTAATTACATTATTTTCATTATTAATTACAGGGTGTGGTGGTGGTACATCTCTTTCACCGGAACAAGAGGCTATTA
The DNA here is from genome assembly GCA_023436305.1 of Bacillota bacterium. GTDB lineage: Bacteria > Bacillota > UBA4882 > UBA8346 > UBA8346 > JAEZJQ01. The sequence continues at coordinate 2,401 of JAEZJQ010000036.1, read as the reverse complement.
ATACCTTACTTAACCAATATGTGGCGGCGATGAAAGCCGAAAATGCAGATCAAGTCGTAGCTTATTTGACCGACCCATTTACCAATGAAGGTACAAGTACAAGTGTAGCTACGTATAAATTGTTGCTTGAAGGAATAATGTTTCCGTTAATGACTGACTTTAGTATAACCAATATATCAATTACAGTGACTGATTCAAGCAATGCCTCAGCGACTCTCAATGAGGTTACTACAACAATTTTGGGCCCCGCTTCGCCGGTATCCCGAACTTATACATTTGTGAAACAGGGAGCCGATTGGAAAATAGCAGGAATTGCAAATAATACTTAAGTTTATATAGTAGCTCTTTCGTTTTTTTCAGCATATCATTTCGATTTACATCTCAACTTTGAGAATGTTTTTCAAGGTTGAGATTTTATTTTTCGATTCCTATTATTTGTATAATCAGTAATATTTGCTTTGATTTAAATTTTACCTTTGGCATGATATCGATCCGGTTGATCAAAGAAAGTAATATCGGCGTACCCGGTAAATATTTTACCGGAATGCCTCACGCCTTTGGGAATAAAGTAGCGGTCGCTTTTTTTATACTGGTTTCTTACCCCGTCAATGATCAATTCAATTTCTCCTTCCAGAACGATACCCCATTGGGCGGCATGGCTATGTCTATATTACGCTGCCCGTTTCAAAGCACCAGCCTACCAGGATTTATCGAGGGATTATTGACTACATTAGTAATCAGATATATAATTTAATTGACTACTATTATAGACAAAATATCGAAAATTTCAGTTCAGGAGGTGCGTATTCATGAAAAAATTTTTCATCATTTTATCCGTCATGGCGGTTCTGTTACTGACTAACGCCGGTATGGCGTCGGGGGCTGGTTCCGCTGTCTACCAGGGACCTTTGGATACATTTAAAATATTGGATAACCAGATTACGGCCTTGTCATCCACGGATCTCATCAATGTCCAGGCCGCGGTCCGCCAAAAAAAAGCGCTCTCGCGACAGATTCATCAACTGATCCCCCAGGTCGAAAATGGCGCTTATAAGAATGCCATCAATAGCCTTGATGGTGATATCCGGAATGCCATTCAAAAATGGATCGTGAATGGGCGGCAACTCAAACTGCTTGAAAGTATCGATAACGCCATTGCTTCGGTGGATAATGCTTCCCAATCAACCATTACCACTGTCTACGGCAAAGTGGCGGGCGTGGATGCCGCTTTAGATTGCTGGGCCTGGAAAGGGATACCTTTTGCGAAACCACCGGTGGGGGATCTGCGTTGGAAAGCGCCCCAAGATCCGGAACCATGGAGCAAAGTCCGCCAATATGACCAAAGTTATTCCGCTGCACCCAATCCCCACTATCGATGGAATGGATTCCCCTGAATACCATTACCGGCTCAGAAGACTGTCTCTATCTGGATATCTATGCTCCCAAGAACCCTAGTGGAAAATTGCCGGTTTATTTTTGGATTCATGGCGGTGGTAATTTTGTAGGCGGGGCGGATGAACTTACCTGGTGCTCAATTTTAGCCAGAGTCTCCAATGTGGTTGTGGTAGTTATCCAATACCGGCTCGGCCCTTTTGGCTTTTTTACTCATCCGGCTTTAAATCCCAAGGGAACCCCTGAGGATAAATCGGGTAATTATGGGGTACTGGATCAGATCAAGGCGCTGAAATGGGTCCAAAGAAATATCGCACACTTCGGCGGTGACCCGGGTAATGTGATGATTACGGGGGAATCGGCCGGGGGGTTTAACACACTCAATCTGATGATCTCGCCGCTGGCCAAAGGACTCTTCCACAAGGCTTTGGTTCAAAGCGCCGGAGGAAAGAATATACCGGTTCCCAGTGGCGTTGTGAAGGCCAATGCAGTCATCGACAAACTGCTGGTGGCCGACGGGACATGTAAGAATTTAACCCGGGCGGCGGATTTACGGGCTTCCATGCCGCCCTCCAAAATCGAGACCTACTTGCGGAAAAAGACCGGGGAGCAGATATTGCAGGTCATGTTGTACGCCAACGGCTTGACGGAACCAATTAATCCGTTTATCGACAAGGTGGTGATTCCGGGTAAATTGGCGGCGGTTTTCGAATCCGGCGATTACAATAAAGTGCCGGTAATCATCGGAAATAATGCGGATGAGATGAAACCTTTTATGCCGCAGAATTTGGGTTCCGTACCCACGTCCACCGGACTTACCTGGTCCAATGTGTTTAATGTGATTGGATTGGCGCGGGACATGGCTTTGATATTCCTTTCTTCTTTGGATATGATGAGTGTGTTTGGCGGATTTCCTTCACCGAAGCCAATCGGAAAGGCCGGAGAGCCCTTACGGAGGCTATCATGTCTTATGTGGCGTCATTCATAACCTCGGGGGATCCGAACCGGG
>JAEZJQ010000007.1 GCA_023436305.1 Bacillota bacterium | reverse complement strand
GTGCGGCTAATTGATTTTCGAAGTGTATTTAGTATTAAGTGACATATTCTAATACAATATATAGTGGTTTTAAAACATATAATAGTTTTAAGTTATTAAAAAGTGTTACGCGCACAGACTCCTAGCGATAGGAATACCGCTTTTCAAAGGGTCAAGGGAAGCCCTTGCGGGGGCCGGGGTGTCCCCGGTATTATATCAATTCCCCTTCCTTGCGAGCTTAGCATTACCCACAAGTTATAAAAACCGTTGGGAGAATTGGGTGCAAGGTATTTTTCATACTAACTATCCATGCCTGTAAGGCACAACCAGGAATGAAAATAAGGGATAACAGATTGATTTTCTGCCAAACTTAAGATATCAGGGATAAAGGTTGATGTGTTTTTGACGGTAAAACCTCGAGTACTAACTTAACCCGATTGCCTTTGAGCACAGCCAATTGTCGCCCCATTCAAATAAAGTTTGGGACCAGCACGAGTGTTAAACTTCGTATCTTCCCGGGCAATCAACCCTGAAATTTTAAATAGGAGTATCACAATGCAAGATATGTTAAAAATCTGTTGTGGACTGGATGTTCATAAGGAAACTGTTGTCGTTTGCCTTTTAAAAGGTGATGTCGAAAAGAAACCCGAGACCTTGATTCGAACCTTTTCTACATTACGAGAAGGACTCGAAGAACTGAAAGCTTGGCTGATTAAAGAAAACTGTCGTCATGTCGCCATGGAAAGCACTGGAGTATATTGGCAACCGGTTTATAATGTTCTTGAAAGCGCTTTTGATGGAAATATAGTACTGACTGTTGCCAATGCCCGGCATATGAAAAATGTTCCCGGAAAAAAGACCGACATGAAAGATGCCGAATGGATTGCAAGTTTACTACGTGCCGGATTGCTCGCTGGAAGCTTCATTCCCGCCCAACCAATCCACCGTTTAAGAGATTTAACCAGATATCGTAAAAGTATTGTGGAAGAAGTCGGCGACCAAAAGAATCGTATTGAAAAACACTTACAAAGCTGTGGGTTTAAACTTTCAAGTTTTTTAACCGACATTTTTGGAGTATCCGGCCGTGCTATTATTAACCACTTATCCCGTTACGGACAGATATCCGCTTTAGAAGTTGAAGGCTGCGTTCAAAAACGCGCCCGTATAAAACTAAGTGAGATTAAGCAAGCAGTTAACGGGCAAATGGACCAACTTCAGATGGAATTCCTCCAGCTTTTATTAAAACGATTGGATGAAAGCTTTCAGCATCTCCAATTAGTTGAACAAAAGATTGAAACCGAGTTGACCACCTATCAACATCAGTTGAAACAACTTGACGGAATTCCGGGTATTGATATTACGGCTGCTGCGGCTATTATTGCCGAGATTGGAGTTGATATGAGCCGGTTTAAAACAGCGGAACATATCTGCTCCTGGGCTGGTTTAACTCCGGGTAACAACGAAAGTGCGGGAAAAAAAAGTCTACTCGGACCAACCATGGTAATCCTTATGTGAAAAGAATTCTTTGCGAAATAGCTTGGTCAGTTACTCGTAATCGTAATTCATATCTATCATCCTGGTATTGGAAAGTCAAGCAACGTCGTGGAGCTAAAAAGGCAATCATTGCTTTGGTAAGAAAACTCTTAGTGATTATTTATACAATTTAACCTATAGCATGGGGACACCATATTTAACAAAGTAAATGAGTTCAAGAGGTGTAACGATGAAAACCGAACTATACACCGCCCTGTTCAAATCCTTTTTTAAGATAGGCATAATTGCTTTCGGCGGGGGCTACGCGGTAGCGCCCCTATTAGAAAAAGAAGTGGTGGAACGCCGGAGGTGGATCAGCGGCGAGGAGCTTACTGATATTATGGCGCTTGGGCAAACATTGCCGGGAGTGGTTTTTACCAACTCGGCAACCATGATCGGTTACCGAGTGGCGGGTTTCTGGGGCGCGTTTATTGCCACCTCGGCTTCCATCATTCCCACTTTTGCCATCACCATCATTGTAACGGTTTTTTTGTGGAAATATACCGACAACCCCTGGATACGGAAAACTTTTACCGGGATACTAATTGGGGTTTCATCACTAATCGTCTATTCCATCACCAAACTGTGGAAGTCGGCGGTGAAGGACTATTTTGATGTTTTGCTCGTACTGCTGTCAGCGGCGGGTTTGGTTCTGTTTAAAATCAACGCGGTGTTGGTGATCCTGGGAGTTGCGGTCATTGGATTTTCCCGGAACATAATATTGGCCACCCGCTCCGATTCCGGCGGGACTCATGAAGGAACTCCCAAATAGGTCATGCAGGCCAGAAATAATATGCTGTAAAGTGAAGCGAATCAATCCAATAGACTTCTTTTTTGACGAAATTTATTTACACCCGTGACTCGTAACCCGTGCTCACAACTCACAACCCGTAACTAAATATCTTGGACGGAAAGAGAAACGAAATGGAATTCCTGCAATTGCTCATTACTTTTTTTAAGATCGGCGCCTTTAGTTTTGGGGGCGGCTATGCCATGATCCCTTTTTTTGAAAAGGAGATCGTGCTTCATGGGTGGACAGCCGCCCGAGATTATACCAAGGTAATCGCCATTGCTCAGATCTTCCCCGGCCCTTTTGCCGTGGATTCATCGGCTTATATCGGTTACAAAGTCGGCGGTATATTGGGAGCCATTATCGCTACCGTAGGCCTTTGCTTGCCGTCGTTTATTGCTTTCGTCTATATTACCAGACGTTATGTCGAGTTCAACAACAACCGCTATATTCAGATGCTGCTTGGCGGAGTAAGACCGGTGGTTATCGGGCTGTTGATCGGCGCAGTGTATATCATCGGGTTTAAACCGGTCGTTGGAACCTGGGAAAGCCTATTCCATTCCTTGCTGGGGATTAAGGCGATTCTGTTAACGGCTGCCGGTTTTTTATTGTTGAAATACACGAAAGTTAACCCGGTATTTTTTATTGTTATTTTTGGGATTGTGGGTGTGGCGCTATTTTAGTGAGTGAATGCTGAATCCGGCGTATTCGTGAAGTATCATATTTTGGATAAGAATTTAGCGGTTGAAAGAGTTTATTCAGTAATTTAGCATAATAATATCGGAAATTGACATTTTTATTAAATAGAACTATAATTTTAAGGAATTATGTTACGAAAAATAATTGAAAGAGAGTAATTATGCCTACCCCAAAAATGATCCTCTTTTGCATTCCTTTTGCCGGTGGGTCGGCCGTGAGTTATTTTCGATGGAAAGGGCTTCTGGATAAGCAAATTGAACTTGTCCCTCTCGAATTACCCGGGCGGGGGAAACGATATCGGGAACCTTTATATGAAGATTTCAATGAAGTGGTCGCCGATCTCTATAAGTCGCTAAGACAATCCATTGATAGCCGGCCATATGCCATATATGGGCATAGCATGGGAAGCTTACTGGCGTATGAATTATCCCACCAAGTACAATCCATGGAGCATCCGCCTTTAGGGCATTTGTTTTTATCCGGAAGAGATGCGCCGCATAACCCGATTCAACCAGACCAACTATTTTCCGGATTACCGGACGTTAAACTTATCGAAACAATCAAGCAGATGGGAATCGCTTCCTCGGAAATTTTTCAAAGCCAGGAATTGCTTGACATGTTCATCCCTGTTTTACGGGCCGATTTTAAAGTTGTTGAAAATTACCGGTTTGAGGAAAAACCGCGGAGATTGAACTGTAATCTCACGGTACTCAATGGCGAAGACGACCCGATCATCAAACATGATATGAATGAATGGGCTCAATATACCAACGGGCAATGCCGTACATTCAAATTCCCGGGGGGTCATTTTTTTATTCATCAGCATATGGAGCGGATTGTAGAGTTGATTAATGAGACTTTATTACCGGAGAGAATAAGTGATTGAACTCATTGGGTTATTAAAATATCTTTAGGCGGCAACGGGCTTTAGAGTCACAGATTTTTCTAATTTTGCTGTATTATCTAAACGTGGGGAATGGGCAATTGTTATACTGTTTAGTATGATTTCTCGGCTACAGCCGCCTTTGCCACCGCGCAATTCAGCTCGCGGTACCACCACCGTCAACTCATACGGAACATCTAGCGGAATCTCCCGGGTTACTTTCAGATTCAGTCCAAATAGTTTGAGAGAAACAGTATCCAATAAGGTATTACATTTATTGCTTGTTTTACGGTTGCTGATCGTTTTCCAAATGGAATGTAAAAAATCCCACATCTTTTTCCAAAATTTCACTGAAATACACCTCTTACATCTATTATATGTGTTGAATATCGAAAAAGCCACGACATAAAACCTTTTCAAAAAAAGGCCGGAAGCGAATGGGGCTTCCGGCCTTTTTCTTTTAGTTTAAGGCTTTATTTTAACCACAACGCATTCATGGGAAGCAACATCCCTACAATAGCTGCCGCCGAAAACTCCCCGATCGCTACGCATCCAGAGATCCCTAACCAGGGCCTTGGCATCGGGGGCTAAACCCAATTCGCTCCAACAAACGGTGATCTTTTGTATAGAGTCATCCCGGTTATACAATCCGACGGCCAGGGAACCATCCGCCAGAGGTTTGATCCATACTTCGGTGTGATTATCTTTCACTATTCTTTGCCCTTGTTTGCCCAGCGGGTCCTGGTTAACGGCGATAATTTCCGGGTTGGAAAGCGTTTCTTTGGTATAGGGCTCCATCTTGCGAATATCGCAACCGATCAATAACGGGGCTGCTGAAAGGCACCACAGGCTGAAGTGGGAACGATACTCAAGGTCGGTGCAGCCGGGGCCCATCCATTCCGGGTTTCCATGCAGGCCGACGATGAGCATATCGGGATCATTCCAGTGCCCGGGCCCGGCATAAGGATATAAATGGCAGGTGTGATCGATGATCTTATTAAAACTCCAGCCCCAGGTGTATTCGCCCTCGAAGCAGTCTTTAATGTCGGATGTGGTGCGCCACATATGCCCCACTTCGGCCGCCCAGGTCCAGGGGTTTGAATTGCCATGCTCACATAGGCTGAACAATATGGGACGGCCGGTATTTTTTAGGGTCTGACTCATCAGAATATACTCAGACTTGCTATCGCGGCCTGGAGGATCTTCCAAAGAGCAACGGTCATCGGGTAAACAGCGGCGGTCGTATTTTAGCAGGTCAAACCCCATGGCGGCGATTAAATCGGCGTCCCGTTGCTCATATCCAAGGCTGCCGGGCATGTCGCCATAGGTTAATAAACCGCAACCCAAATATATCCCGGCCTTCATCCCCTTGGAATGAATATAATCAGTAACGTATTTCAAGCCGTTCGGAAATTTATCAGGTTTTGGATAGAGATTGCCCTCCTCATCCCGCTCGGGAGCCATCCAGCCGTCATCGATATTAATGTATATGTAGCCCGCATCTTTTAAGCCCGTGGATATCATGGCATCGGTGATCTCCATCACCAGCTTCTCATCCGGTTCACAGCCAAAGGTATTGAAAGAATTCCACCCCATGGGAGGAGTCAGCGCCAGACCTTCAAATTTCATTGTTTCACTCCTTACAAAAATATTTTACCATCGAAAATTCTTATATTTAGTTTAGGGGAAGCATAATCTTAAGTCAATAGAGTTAAGTTAAAAGTCGAATTTGAGTTGAAGTTGAAAGCTGAAGGTTGAACCCAAAACTTCATGAACAAAAGGGGAAAGTCTAAAGTGAAAAACCCTCAATGATTGTTAAATGACATTTGACTTTGGATTGAATATAACCTCAAATTTTAACGTTTACCCTTTAACTTAATTATTGAAAATAATTCAAAAAAGGGATTGACAAAAATAATTAACCATATTAAACTTTATATAAGTTAATTATTAATACGATTTAAAGGAGAGATAATTTATGATGAGTCCCAAATTACTTGAAGCGTTAAACAAACAAATTCAGATCGAATTTGAATCCTCGCGGCTATATCTGTCCATGGTGGCCTATTTTCACGATCTGAATCTGGATGGGATGGCCCAGTGGATGCGGGTACAGACCGATGAAGAGTACCAGCATGCCATGAAGATCTTTGATCATGTCCGGGATCGGAGCGTCCGTGTGAAACTGTCCGGGTTGGCCCAACCCAAAACCGAATGGGCATCACCTTTGGAAGCCTTTGAGGAAGCTTACCAACATGAATTGTTCGTTACCGGAAAAATTCACGAATTGGTCAAATTGGCTGCCGCCGAAGAAGATTTCGCAGCAGGCATCATGCTTCAGTGGTTCGTAACCGAACAAGTGGAGGAAGAAGCTTCAGTATCCAAGATCGTCTACCAATTAAAGACCATCGGTTCCTCCGGTTCCGGTCTGGTTATGCTCGACCGGCAGTTGGGGAAAAGGGAATAAAACCGTCTGAAAACCGATTGCAGGTTATAAGTTAAAAGTGAAAGACAAGACCAACAAATCTTTGACTTTCGGTTTTCAACTTGCAACTTTAAACTTTTTAACTTTCAACTCAATTAAAAGGAGAGTGTTATTGATGAAGAAATTTGTTTGCGCGGTTTGCGGGTATGTTCATTTTGGAAATGAGCCGCCGGAGAAGTGTCCGCAGTGTGGCGCGCCCAAGGGGAAGTTCTCTGAAAAGATCGAAGGCGGTATGCAATGGGCGGATGAACATAAGATCGGGGTGGCCAAAGGGGTCGATCCGGAAGTGCTGGAAGGTTTAAAAATGAACTTTATGGGAGAATGCACCGAGGTGGGGATGTATCTGGCCATGAGCAGGCAAGCCGATCGGGAAGGATATCCGGAGATTGCCGAGGCCTATAAGCGAATTGCATTCGAAGAAGCCGAACATGCGGCCAAGTTTGCCGAATTGCTGGGGGAAGTGGTGTACCCCGATACCAAGAAAAACCTTCAACTAAGAGTGGAAGCAGAGTTCGGCGCCTGCCAGGGGAAAAAGGATATCGCCGCCAAGGCCAAACAACTGAACTATGACGCCATTCATGACACGGTGCATGAAATGTGCAAAGATGAAGCCCGTCATGGAGCTGCCTTTAAAGGCTTGCTGGAGCGGTATTTTAAATAATGGGATTACCGACATTAAAATCAGCCAATAAAAAACCTGGGACTTGATTACCCCGGGTTTTTCTATTGAGCCATTTCAACAATCATGACCAACAGTTCTACCATTTGTTTTATTCGTTCCAGCGCCGTTCGTTTTGGCCAAAATAGTGGCGGCGAGTTCGATAATACACTTTTCCCCCAGGAAGGGTAACAAATTGGTCAATTCCGTGAATTTGTATTCCTAGATTGTGACAGATTTTGATATCGTTCATTTCCGGAGTCTATTAAAATACTAGGAGTCTGTGCGGCTAATGAATTTTTGAAACATATTTAGTTTCAAGCGACATGGTATAATACAATATATAGCGGCTTTGAGTTATTATAACGTATTACGCGCGCAGACTCCTAGACTGAAGGTCTTAAACTTTTGACATTGGGCTTGAAGCTTTGAACAAAAGGGTTCGGAAGATTGATTCCGGAACCTTTTGTTATTATAGTTATTGAAATTAATATTTTAATTCGCCTAACTTATAAAACTCACCTCTTTCGGTACATACCGGCAATCGCTACCGGATATCAATTCCCCTTTTCCGCGCTATCCATTGCTCATGCCATATCAAGTATTTTCCAGTTTTAAAAATCAAAAAATCTGCTATAATATAATTATGAATCGAACATATGTTTGGAACAGAAAGGTCAGGACATCATGACTATCAATATCTTTAACCCAAACCCCACCCCGGAACCGGCCTTGCCTGATGCGGACAGCCGGATATCGACGGGTTTTCCGTCGCCGGCGGAAGATTATTTGGAACCCATGCTAGATTTAAACCGGGCGCTCATTAAAAATCCCAGCTCTACTTTTTATGGACGGGTGGCGGGAGTTTCGAAAGATGCCGGGGTAGATAACGGGGATCTGTTAGTGATCGATAAATCGCTGGCGTATCGAAATCATGCTTTGGCGGTTTGTTATATCAATGGTGAATTTACCCTGAAAAGAATCAAGGTTGAAGGGGATACCTTAATCCTCGTGCCCGCCAATCAAGATTATCAGCCCATCGTTGTCAAAAAAGACGCTGATTTTTCAGTTTGGGGAATCGTAACCTATATCATCAAGAAGGTGTATTAATGTTCGCGCTGGTTGATTGCAATAATTTCTATGTATCCTGTGAACGGGTTTTCAATCCTTCGTTGGACGGCAAACCGATGGTGGTCCTTTCAAACAATGACGGCTGTATTATTTCCCGTTCCGAGGAAGCCAAAAAACTGGGAATCAAAATGGGGGCGCCGGCTTTCCGAATGGTTGCTCTGCTCCAAAAGAATCACGTCAAGGTATTTTCTTCCAACTATTCCTTGTACGGCGACTTATCCCAGCGCGTGATGAGCACTTTGGGGCAATTCACCCCGGGACTTGAAATATACTCCATTGACGAAGCATTTTTGAATTTGACCGGTTTACCGGTTGATTTCAGTGAATATGCCCGGAGAATCAGAAACACAGTGTTGAAAAATATCGGAATTCCGGTGAGCGTTGGGATTGGCCCCACCAAGGTACTGGCCAAAACCGCCAATCATTACGCCAAAAAAGTACCGGAGAGCCAGGGGCTGTTTGTCTTGGACAGCCCCGAAAAAGTTCAGGAAGCGCTAAAAAGATTCGAGATTGACGAGGTGTGGGGGATTGGCCGGCAATATGCCGGCCTATTAAAATCGGTAAATGTAAAAACAGCCTGGGAATTCACCCAACTGCATGATGATTGGGTGCGGAAAAAAATGACCGTTGTCGGACTCAGAGTAAAAAAAGAGTTGGAAGGAATCGCATGCCTGGAGATGGAATTAATACCTTCACCGAAGAAAGTGATCTGTACCTCCCGATCCTTCGGAGAACCTCAAACCGAACTGGAACCGATCCGGGAGGCGGTTGCCACATATACGACACGATGTGCCTATAAACTGAGAAAACAGCATTCATGCGCCGGTGGGATTATGGTTTTTATCCATACCAATGGATTCAGACCGGATGAACCCCAATACGAAAAAAACTTTGTATGTAAACTGCCGGTGGAAACCAATAGCGCCATGGAACTGATCCGATATTCCCTGACCGCTCTTCAGGCCATCTACAAAGAAGGATATCGTTATAAAAAAGCCGGGGTAATTGTATTCGATATTGTCCCGGAAGGCCAGACCCAAGGCGCTTTATTTGACAACGTGGACCGTCCCAAACATGCGGAGATTATGAAGGTATTGGACCGGATAAACTCCAAATACGGCCGGGACACCCTGAAAATAGCGGTTCAAGGTTCCGGCCAAAAATGGAAGCTTCGCCAGGAGAAGCTTTCGCCATGTTATACCACCCGGTGGACAGACATTATCGCAGTGAGGGTGTAGACCATGTGTTTCTTTTATGCGCTGAGCCAAACAGCCCAGCGATTAAAAAACCGGTATCAATTGAAATTTGATTTTGAATTTGAACTGCAACCGGAGTTGAATGAGCCGCGGTATTATGTCTCCGGTTTTGATTTTCCTAAAATGCCGGTGATCACCAACGGAAAACCCGATACTATTCAAGGGTATACTTGGGGGTTGGTTCCATCTTGGGTGAAATCACCAACCCAGGCGGCGGAAATCCGTTCCCACACTTTGAATGCCCGCAGTGATACGGTTTTTGAAAAACCTTCATTCCGGAATGCCATCCGTTTTAAACGGTGTTTGGTCCCGGCGGATGGTTTTTATGAGTGGCAAACCTTGGGCGGGAAAAAGTATCCTTATTTTATTTATCTGAAAGACAAGGATATTTTTTCATTTGCCGGGATATGGGAGGAGTGGACCGACCATTCTACCGGCGAGGTTTTAAAAACATTTTGCATCCTAACCACGGAGGCCAATCCACTGATGGAACGAATCCATAATACCCAGAAAAGAATGCCGGTGATTCTTTCGAAGGAGAAAGAAATGGGCTGGATCAAAAACGATCTAAGCAATAATGACATTCTTTCCTTAACGAAACCTTTTGACGATGGGTTAATGGAAGCCCATACGATAAGCAAGTTAATTACTTCGCGCACTTCCAACCGGAATGTTCCGGAGATCCGGGATTTATATGATTACCCGGAATTGAACGGTAAATAAAGCCCGAAGCGCCAATTTTTCACCTCTCTATCATTCGTTTTCCCATTTAAAAAAACCAACACCACGACCACAATTAACCTGGGAATCATTATAAAAGATTGACAAATTCATCCAATGTGCTACAATTGAAATTACATAGAATTTTCCAACGAAATCGCAATTTCGTATGAGTCTTTGACTGAATATTACCTCCCCGCATTAACTCAAATCGTTTTCCATAGAAAATAAGACAGTCCAAAATTTATAAAATGTAAGAGATATCGAATTGATACAGGAAGGAGGTAATCGTTTACGACCCCGCTTTGGTTTAGAGAATCGTAAAAAGGGAGGCGAAAAAATGAAAAAAAGAATTAAGTTTATCATATTTTTTATGGCATTATTGGTCTTCGCTATGGGAATTTCATTATTATTATCCCGTTCGATGGTCACAATTCATGCGGAGGACCCGGTGCCCACCCCGGCGCCGTCGGTGGTTACTTTAAGTATTTCCCAACAAAGCGGCGCTTCATATCAGATCGATGTACCCATCAATGTTAGTCCGGCTCCGTTGAGTTCGGATTTTGGATTGGGCTATCGTACTTACTATTATAATGTGGGAACGCAGGTAAGTTTGACCGCGATCAATCCAACGCCTTCCCCGGGGCTTGTATATGATGTAGTAACTTTTTTACGATGGGAAGGCGCTGTCAATACTTCCAGTAAAATCATTACCATTGATATGGATAGCAGTAAAAGCCTGATTGCCCATTACAATGTTACACGTTATGGCGCGACACCGACACCGACTCCGACTCCCACGGGGCCACAGGGAACTTTCGTGGTTTCGGGATATGTTTATGGAAATGGCGGCGCGATACAAGGCGCGGCCGTATATAGTTCCTCCGCCAACAAATATTATACGGATGGCGGCGGACATTACTCCTTTACAGTCACATATTATACTACCCGGCCTACTTCGATCACATTATACGCCGAGAAATACGGCTTCATAACCCAAATCAATACTTTTTATGTACCTCCAACCGGAGATGTAGCAGCTACTTTTAATCTGGCTCCGGCGCCGACTCCAACCATCAATCCGGTGATTACCGTTTCGGGAGAAATTTATGATAGCATAACCAAGGAATGGATTGTTGGAGCAACGGTAAGTATGGAGCCGGAAACCACAACCTCCAATGAGGTTGGTTTTTACTCCGTCTCCCATCTATACCCCGCCCGGCCTGAGTCAATAACTGTAACGGTATCAGCTCCCGGTTACCAAACTCAGTCCAAGTCATATTTGATAGGGTATAGCGGGGATGCGGTGCTCCATTTCTATTTAGTGAAGCTCGGCGGGGCGACTCCAACCCCACTGGTCACGCCAACCCCACCACCGACAATTTATTTCTTTTTTATCAAGGGAACCGTTTATGACGATAATACCGGACTGCCAATTTCCGGAGCAAAGGTGACCGGACCTAACCCCAACAGTAATTATACAACGGATGCTACAGGCTATTATGAGATTGTAGTCACGTTCACGGGTAGTATCCTGCCCACGGTGGTACCCTTGCATACTCAAGCCACCGGTTATCAGACCCTAATTTCAGAGGTCAGGGAGATACCGTCAATCGGTGATAAAGTCTATAATGTGTATCTAATCCCGGTGGCGACTCCAACCGTAACCACTACGATTACTCCAACACCCACGTGGAGGCCAACCCCGTCTCCGTTGGCCGATGGCCATAATTGGGAAGTTATTACCGGGGACGCAACCAATATAACCGCAACCAGCGTGACAATCAATGGCGGTATCGTGAAACATGTTTGGGGAACTGATATCGGTGGTCCGGATATTGTGATGGCATTGCAATACTGGGAAGAAAGTGATCCGGATAATAAGATAACAGCGGGTACACTTGATTCAAGGACAGGGCAAACTGCGTTGACCGCAACCGTAAATGGACTGAAGCAGGATACGGTTTATATGTATCAAGCAATTAAAGCCAGTTCCACCGGATATATAATGGACCCCGAAGGTGACGTTAAGCCGTTTCGAACCTTGGCGCTCCCGGGCGCTCCGACGCCAACTCCGGTACCCGGCGATATCAAGATCCAATTCTATAACCTAAACACCGCCGCCACCGGCAATCAGATATATCCGAATATCAAATTAATCAATACCGGTACCAGCGCTATCACGTTATCGAGTGTCAAAATTCGCTACTATTATACGGTTGACGGCGCGAAACCGCAGACTTTCTGGTGTGATTATTCACCCGTCGGTAGCGACAATGTTACCGGTACTTTTGTGACGATGGCGACTGTCAAGACGGGGGCCGATACATACCTGGAAATCGGCTTCGCCAGTGGAGCCGGAAGCTTGGCGGCCAGAGATAATGTTATCATTCAAGGCAGGATTGCCAAGAACGATTGGTCGAACTACACTCAGACCGACGATTATTCCTTCAATACTTCGGCCACTACTTATGTGGATTGGACCAAGGTAACCGGGTATGTCTCCGATATCTTGCAATGGGGCGTGGAACCGTAAGAATTATCCAAGATTAAGGAATGATGGGGGCTGTCCCGGATTATTGGGATAGCCTTCATTTCGTAAATGTTATATTCTATAAAAAAATAATTATTTTTATCATTATTCATTGATAATGACAACAAAATTACGTTTGAAAACGTTTTCATTACTTAAAAATAATATTGACAAGATTGTTACTAAATTGTAAAGTTAAATTATAGAAGTGGTAAAATACTGCCAAACTATTACCGAAACGGTAAATAACACCAAAAGAATTTGAACGGTGACACAATTTCCATGAAAGGAGGGATCAGGGACTCGATTGGTTTTTCCTAATAGAGAAAAACATTAGGTTGAATTTCGAAATTAATTTGTTTAGGAGGAATTAGTTTGAAAAGAAGTATTTTAGTAATCGTTATCTGTTTAATGATTGGAATGCTGTTAATTAACTCCAACATCTTCGCCGCTACATATAACTATGCGGAAGCCTTGCAAAAATCGATTTATTTCTATGAATGCCAACAATCCGGCGCATTGCCGGACTGGAACCGGGCCAAAGGATTATGGCGGGGCGATTCCCAATTGGGTTGCGCCGTTCAGGGCGGCTGGCTCGATGCCGGTGACAACGTAAAATTCGGACTACCCATGGCCAACTCCGCCGCCATGCTCGGTTGGGCGTATTATGAATGGCCTTCGGCGTTTATTGCTTCAGGACAAGACACTGCTCTCAAAAACAACTTAAAATTTGTTTGTGATTATTTCGTCCGGTGTGACCGCGGTACCGACATGTGTTACCAGATTGGTGACGGTGGTGTGGACCATAGCTTCTGGGGTCCCGTGGAAGTGACTGAAAAGAAAAAGGGAGTATATCCCGCCTTTTATTGTAAAGCTTCTTGCGTCACGGCTGAAACCGCCGCGGCACTGGCCCTTGGTTATCTAGTGCTGGGTGACACCACTTACTTAACTCATGCCAAAAGTTTATTCAACTTGGCGGATACTACCCGCAGTGATGCGGATTATACAAAGGCCGCCGGATACTATAATTCCTGGAGCGGTTTTTGGGATGAATTGTGCTTTGCGGCCATCTGGTTATATATCGCCACCAAAGACAGCAGCTATTTAACCAAAGCCGAATCCTACGTGGCCAATTTTAACAAACAAGGCCAAACCACGGATATTGAATATAAATATGGGAATAGCTGGGATGACAACCATTACGCCGATTTACTCCTGCTGACCCGAATCACCGGTAAAGCAGAATATAAGAAGGCCATCGAAAACAATCTGAACTGGTGGACCGTAGGCGTTAATGGCGAGAGGATCACCTACACCCCCGGAGGATTGGCATGGCTTCAAGAATGGGGCCCGTTGCGCTATTCGATGAATACCTCATTCTTAGCGTTTATTTATGCCGATTTTGTTGGCGATGCCACCTTGAAAGCCAGATATCAAGACTTCGCCGTCCGTCAAGTCAATTACTGCCTGGGTCAAAATCCAAATAATCGCAGTTATGTAGTGGGCTTTGGAACCAACCCGCCCAAACACCCGCATCACCGGACCGCTCACGGTTCATGGTCCGACCAGCAGTCTGTTCCCGCCAACCATCGGCATACGATTTACGGCGCTTTGGTAGGTGGCCCCGGTTCTGGAGATGCTTATGAAGATGTTATCAGCAACTATACCACCAACGAGATTGCTGACGATTATAACGCCGCTTTTGTGGGTTGCTTGGCCAAGATGTACAGTCTCTATGGCGGCACAGCCCTTGCCAACTTCCCGACGCAAGATCCGCTGGATGATGAGTTCTTTGTGGAAGCGAGCCTCAATTCCACAGGACCCCATTACACTGAAATCAAAGCGCTTTGCAACAACCGTTCCGGTTTCCCGGCCCGGTTCGTCAAGAATCTGTCATTCCGTTATTACATAGATTTAACCGAATTGTTTAATGCCGGTTATACCACCAGCGATTTGACTATCAGCACCAACTATGTTGAATTCCCGGCAACGCTTAGCCTGGTTAAATATAGCGGCAATATTTATTACGTGAATGTGGCCTTCAATGACGGGACCAGTATCTATCCCGGTGGCCAATCCGAATATGCCGGTGAAATTCAATTCCGGATTGCGGCCCCGCAGAATACCACCTTCTGGAATCCGGCCAATGATCCTTCCTATACTGGGATAACCAGTACCGTGACCAAAACGGCTTATATCCCGGTTTATGACGGTACTACGAAACTGTATGGTAATGACCCCGGTAATGTTACACCGCCGCCTGCCACCGCGACCCCGACGGTTAAGCCTGCGACCCCGACTCCGGTACCTGCAACTCCGACTCCGGTTGTCGTAACCCCAACTCCGGGTACTGGTAATTATGTTGTAACCTATAGTATGAACGATTGGGGCAGCGGAGCTACAGTCAGCGTAACGATCCAAAATAATACCTCCACGGCGGTTAATGGCTGGACTTTAGCTTGGACTTTCTCCGGCAACCAGACCATCACCAATCTGTGGTGCGGCAGTTACACCCAGAGTGGCACCTCAGTATCGGTGAAAGATGCCGGATACAACGCCAGTATCCCGGCCAATGGAGGCACCACGAACTTCGGATTCAATATTAACTATAGTGGCACAAATGCTGTACCGACCAACTTTACGTTGAACGGAGTGGCCTGCTCGAATTAATATTGTGAAATAATCAATAATTATAAAAAAGGCTTAAGCGGATGAAACCGTTTAAGCTTTTTTTACGGGTACATCCGGCAATAAAAGTAAGTTTTCCGTTCTTTTCATGTAAAACGAGTCTTCAGCCCTATTTTCAAATGCTTTCGAAGGGTATATCATTAAATTACAACAAACGATTATTACATATTCAATATGGATCAGGCACGAAGTTTTGAAAAACGAAGAAAGGAGGTTCATCAGTACCCGGTAAAAGTTTTCGTTTACGCGCGCGCGCTTGTTTTTATTTCCATTGATAAGGTTCGACTAACCCGGGAATATCCTTTATTACCCTGACAGTGTAGTGGGGTTATCTAAAGGCGAATAGATTGAATTACCCCTATGGGAATAAGGATATTTTCAAATAATGGTTGGGGAGTTAAATGGAATCAAAAACCCAGCCGTGATTATCATAGATGGCAATAAAACATTCTGGTTTTATAAGTTGCTTCGGCGCCCACCGCTCCACCGGTAAATTTGAATCATTTTCAATCCCGCGCCGGGGCAAGGTTGAAGCTCAAATTGGTAGTTTGGTTATTATTGCAGCTTTATTACTACCACCACTGTTTCTTTGGAGTATATGCGTTTTTCCGGGTGAGTGAGTATCAAAACACCCCGGTGGTGAGTTTCAGGGTATTATTATAGAAATCCCCTCGCTGGTCAACAATCACGTTGGCCGGTACAAAATCACCGCATTATCTCCTCGATTGAAAAGGGTTTTACGCGGACACTAATTTTACGGATTTACCGGCAAAGAGTCAAACTTTATAGTCTGAAATAGTTTTCAAGCTTCATCCAATTTATCCTCATTATTCGATAAAACAACAGCTAATAAGAAATAACAGTCCAAGAGCCTCCCGCCAGGAAGGCTCTTTGGATTTGGAAAATCTTTCGCGATAGTTTAAACATGATTAAAAAGAAAACGAGTGATTGAAAAGAGGCTATCTCAAGTTTACGTTTGAGGTAGCCTTTTTTTGGTTCATTCGGTACGGCCATTGAATTATTACAATTTTATTGCAAAATCTTAAACGATTCATGTATTTTTTAGGAAAGTGAAGGAACGTAGAGACATATCGCGAATTTACCACCAAATTATGTATAAAGGGAGGATTTCCCATGTTTGAATTAACCGTCCGGCAGCGGATTGCCGCTCTAGTTTTACTAGTTTTTTTAGGAATTGGCGGCATTTTGATTTTTACCAGCAGGAACAGCCGTTACGCGGATACTTATACGGATCCGGCCACCCCCGGCCAGGTATACGTTCATATATGCGGCGCGGTGGAGAAGCCGGGGGTCATTTCCCTACCGCCGGCTACCCGCAAATACGAGGCTTTGAAATTGGCGGGAGCTATGTTGCCCGATGCCGATCCGAGCGCGGTGAATTTGGCCGAGTTTGCTTTGGATGGAGAGCAAATTTATATTCCCAAAAAAGGTGAAGAAGTTCGCCGTTCCAAAACACGGAAGACTATCTCCCATAAAACGTCACCGTCCAAAACCCTGGTTTCCAAAATCAAAGTCCAGTGGCCCCTTGACATAAATACCGCCACGGACGTGGAACTTCAAAAAGTACCTGGAATCGGCCCGGGTTTGGCGGCCAAAATCATTCAATACCGTACTGATTCCGGCTTGTTTCAGAAATATGAGGATTTACAAAAAGTGGCGGGGATTGGTAAGGCCAAACTGGAAAAATTCCGCACTTACTTAACTGTAAAATGAGATTCAAAATCAGCGCTTTTGGATTTTTAGCGGCCGCTGGGGGGATTTTGACAGCGGCGGCCTGTGGAATGAGTTCACTCATCTGGTTGTTGGCAGGATTATTCTGTATAATGCTGGCCTTGATCCTATATTTGCTGGGACACCGGCTGCCTTGGTGGATAATCCCGGCATGTTTTTTTCTGTGCGGTGGTTTTTTGTTGGAGTTAAGCCGGGAAACTTACCGGGCCGAATTGCGGACCAACCAGGTTTTTACTGGGAAAATAATTGTATTGGAAGGTGTCCAAATTGAGCGGGCGGTCCCTACCCGTTATGGCTACCGATTCTTATTGGAAGTGAAACCGTCAAAACCCGGGGGTCCGGTTGGCCGAATCAGTGTTACCAGCCGTGATCCTTTACCCTCATCCGGGTATGGCCAATATCTCAAGGTTTCCGGAAAATTTAAAGCCGTGCTTCAATCCGGCTCCGCCTGGCCTGAGACTTTGGAGAGACAACGGATTTCGGGGAGTTGTTATGCCACCGGCCGGCCACAGTTTATCAAAAGTAATTTACGCTGTGGTGGATTGCCGTTTTATTATTTGTGGGCCCATCGGTTCCGCGAAGTTTTAATGCGCCAGGGGAACGGGTTTTTGAAACCGGCCAACGCCCGGCTGCTTCACGGAATGGTCTACAATGATCGCCTGGATGAATCCGATGACGCTGGGATTGTTACCGATATGCGGCGTACCGGAACAATTCACTTGTTATCAGTTTCTGGATTGCATGTCGGTTTTATAGTGATGAGCTTGAATTTATTGTTAGGCTGGCTGCGTTGCCCCAAGAAATGGCGCATTTTACCGCTTGCCGCCGGAGTTTGGTTTTATATCCTGATGACCGGCATGGACCCGCCGGTACTTCGGGCCGGATTGATGATGCTGTTTTTTTCCGCCGGTGAATTGTTGGGAACCAGTGACAGCAACCTGAATCGCTTAAGTTTGGCGGCGCTGATTCTAACTTTTATGAATCCGTATAATTTGTTTGATATGGGCTTTCAACTCTCCTTTTTGGCTACATTGGGCGTTGTCTGGCTTTATCCGCTGTTAAAGGAATATTTTCCGGTTCGGGGTTTTGCTGCCAAGCATCCTTTTGTTAAACCAATTTGGGAAGGGGTTTTGGTTTCTGTTGGCGCCCAGATTATGGTAATCCCGGTAATCATCACCTACTTTCAAATGATCTCCTGGTCGAGTACCTTGGTAAACCTGATTTTATTGATTCCAGCGGAAATTATTGTTATTGGCGGGTTCGCCGGAGAATTATTCGGCGCGTTAATTCCTATCGGCGGACAGGTTGTTTTAACCGCTGTCGATTGGACGATTGATTTGACCCGGTTTATGTTGGATTTCCTCGGTGGCCAGCCCTGGTCAGCCACCGCAGTTCCCAGTTGGCCCTGGCCATGGTTCGCCGGCTATTATTTGGGGTTGGCCGTTGCTTTGGATTGGATGCGTCCTAACCGTTTAACCGGTAAACGGATGATTCAAGCGGGCACGGTATGTTTCATGATTCTGGTGGTAGTTAATGGGGTTGTTTGGGCCGCTTTTCTTGATAAGTCGATGAATGATTATTTGCAGGTAAGCTGTCTGGATGTGGGGCAGGGTGACGCCATTTTCGTGAAAACTCCGGATGGTTTTACCGCACTAGTGGATGGAGGAGATGAAGGCGAGGGGCAATGGTCCGTGCTTCCTTTTCTGCGTCAAATGGGAGTCAGCCACCTGGATCTGGTCATCGTCACTCATGGACACAAGGATCATCTGGGTGGTTTGTTGGAAGTGCTGCCGGAGATTCCGGTGAAACAAGTAATCTTACCCTTTGATGATATTCCCGAATTGCGGAATTTACTGGCCGGTTTGCCGAAGATAAAGATCGAACGCATTAGCCCGGACCAAACGAGAAAAACCCAATTAGGTCATTCGGTAACCATGGAAATAATGAAGATTTCTGCTCCGGATTCTGAAAATGATCAATCATTGATTACGATGATTTATTACGGAAAAGAAAAGCTTTTATTAACCGGCGATCTGGGATTTGAAGGCGAGTTAAACTTAATGCGGAAGTATCCTGATTTATTACGGGCTTCATTTTTGAAAGTAGGCCACCACGGCAGTAATAAGTCCACCGGTTTGACTTTCCTGGCCCAAGTGCGGCCGAAATTGGCGGTGATATCGGTGGGGGCGGGGAACCAATTCGGCCATCCGGGAGCAGAAACATTGAACCGGTTGCAATCAATGGGAGTCAGGGTTTATCGGACGGATCAGAATGGCAGAGTAGATGTGAGGATAAGTAAAGATCGTTGGGTGGTTTGGCGGGAGAAATAATTGCGAAAACATCATATTCCTACAGGAAATTTCAATTGAAAAGGCGAAAAAATTATTATAAAAAAATGAAGTCTTATCGATACGAAAGGTTTTGATCCCATGACCCGTAGCGATTTTATCAAACAGGTGGAAACCGGTCAATTGCTGCCGGTCTATCTCCTGTTGGGGGAAGAAACGTTTTTTCACGAAGAATTGGTCAAGGTGTTTTTAAACAAACTACTCGGCTCTGAAGAACAAGAGTTTAATTATTTATGGCTGGATGCCGCCAACGTCGACCCGTTGGATTTCATCCGCACTCTGGAGACACCCCCGTTTTTCGGGCCGGCCCGGGTGATCCGGCTGGAAGGCTTGCAAAACGGCAATACCGCTTTGGATGAAGCAGTGCTGAAAGGATTAAGCTGCTTGGCGTTGGGGGTATATTTAATTGTGACCGCCACCAAATTGGATGGACGAAAAAAGCTGCACCAGGAGTTTCAGCGGCGCATTGTAACGGTAGACTGTAACAAATTGAAACCGTTTGAACTGCCCAATTGGATCAGGTTGCAATCCCAGAATTTCGAATTGCATTTGACCGCGGGACAAACCAAAACAATAGCGGAACGGATAGGAAACGATTTGCGGCGGATCTGGAGTGAACTGGAGAAACTGAAAACCTTTGCCGGGGGTAAAATGAAGTTAAGCGATGCGGATTTGGATGCGTTAATCCCCGGAGAGCCGGAACCGGACATCTTTGGGTTAATCGACGCCGTGGCGCTCAGGAATCCGGATTTAAGCTTGCCTAAATTAAAAGATTTGCTGGATTCCGGGGAGAATGAACTGAAAATATTGGCGACGCTGGCCCGGCAGTTCCGGAATATCACCGGAGCCTTAGCTGCCCGGGGGCAGGGTATGAACGCCAAGGCTTTGGCGGAAATTCTGGGGATTAACCCCTACGTCGCCGAAAAAAGTTTTATACAATCGGGGACATTCTCACTGGTGGAACTCCAAAAAATATTAGAACGGCTGTTATGGGCCGATTTTCGAGTAAAAACCGGCCAAAGGGAACCGCGATTGGAACTGGAATTGGCGTTGGTTGAGATCACAACTGGAAGTTTTTCTGTGAAATCGACAAATTTCCTTTAAAGTGGCAGGATTTTCCCAAGAGGTAGCGAAGTTTGTTTAATGCAAATTGGGATAAGGTCTAAACTTTTGGGAAAATCATCCGATTACTTAATTGGGAATATTTGAAGCAGCCCAATTGGCTGAAAACAATTTATATTTTCAATCCTTGGCCACTTCATGGAAAAAATAAATGACAACCTTGAAGCAAGCGATTGAAGGAAGGTAAGAATTATGGAACTATTTCGAAATTTGGAGATCAGCGCTACTGCTTTAACCGCCGAGAGATTGCGCATGGATCTAATCTCGGACAATATCGCCAACGCCAACACCACCCGTACCAAGGAAGGTGGTCCGTATCAGCGAAAAGTTCCGGTTTTTGCGGAAGTACTGGATGAATCAATCAGCCGCAACAGCGGGAGGTTAATTTCGAAGCCCGCAGGGGTAAAAGTACTCCAGATTCAACCCGATGGCAAACCGCCTCGCCTGGTATACGATCCATCTCATCCTGATGCCAACGCCGATGGCTATGTGGCTTATCCGGATATTAACCCGGTGGTGGAGATGGTTAACCTAATTTCCGCCAGTCGATCGTATGAAGCCAATATCACCGCATTTAACACATCCAAGGAAATGTTTCGGGCCGCTTTGGATTTAGCACGGTCGTAATAAAGAGTAGGAGGAAACGATGAATACCATGATTTCAAATGGAATCAGCCCCTTGTTAAATAATAAGAATGTCGACGCCATTTCGCCTCTGTCGGTTTTAAAAACCGGGCCCCAACAGGAGATGGAGCCCAACTCCATGATGGACGTTTCCTTTGAGAAGTATCTGGCGCAAGCTTTGGAGCCGGTCAATAATCTTCAATTGGAAGCCGCGGATCTCGATTCGAAATTGGCCGCCGGTAAATTGGAATACGTTCACCAAGCCATGGTTACAGCTGAAAAGGCAAGTTTAGCGATGGATTTAACCATCCAAGTCCGAAATAAAGTTATTGAAGCATATCAGGAAATTATGCGAACGCAACTATAAGGTAACATCCACCAGTAATTGACACCGCGAGTTTGGTTCATGTTTCGGAGGAAAATTTGAAAGAATTTATCGAACAATTAAAAAATATTTGGAACAAAATGGATAATACCCGACGCTGGATCATTGTAATTTCAGTGGCGGTGGTATTGGTTTCGATTCTTTTAATCTCCTGGCTCACTAACCGGCCACGGTTTGAATTACTGTATTCCAAACTGGATGAAGAGAGTAAGGCGCAAATCATCGTTAAATTGAACGAGATGAAAATCCCTTACCGTGAAACAGCCAGCGGCGGAATCGCGGTTCCGAGTGCCACCAATGTCCGGGCTAATCTGTTGCAACAAGGGATTCCCAATGGCGGTAGTGTCGGTTATGAGATCTTCGATAAAAGTACATTCAGTGACACCGACTTTACCAATTCCATAAAGAAACAGCGGGCCATTACCGGGGAGATTGAACGTACTTTACGGAAATTGGCCGGAATTGATGACGCCAAGGTCATGCTGAATATGCCCGAATCCAACGATTATATTTTTGCCGACGATAAACCGGATGGAACCGCTTCCGTACAACTTACTTTGCGTGAACCCGGGATTTTAAGCGAAAATCAGGTGTCTTCCATCCTTAATATGGTGAAAGGCGCAACTGGTTTAAAACCGGAGAATATCACCGTTGTTGACAATTTCGCCAATGATTTGACCGCATCTTTAAAGCCGGCCCAAGGAAGATTCAACAACGGCCGTCAAATCAACACCAGTTTAAACGCCACCGCGGACCGGTTCTATTATACCACCCAGTATAATAAACAGATGGCGCGGGAGATTGAAGGATTACTGGCCCGGGTCTTCAGTTTTAAAAAAGTAAAAGCAGTGGTGAACGCCGAACTTGATTTTGATTACCAGGAAACCCAGAGTGAAACATTTGCTCCCAAAGGAACCGTGAGAAGCGAACAGCATAAAAGTGAAACTTATGAAGGCACCGGAGCCAATAGTGTGGGTATTCCCGGTACCGATAGCAATATAACCCAGTATAAGGCCCCTGATGCCGGGACTTCCAATTTTAAAGGGGACAAGTCCGAAGATACCCTAAACTACGAAATAAGCAATGTTAAGCAATTTACCGTCAATTCTCCCGGTAAGGTTAAGCGTCAATCAGTATCGGTTTTAGTGAATGAAAAACTCGATCCGGAAATTGAACAAAGCGTGTATAATTTGGCCAGACAGGCTGCTGGTATTGTCGATGAGCGCGGTGATACAATATCGGTGGAAACGTTTAGTCTGATTAAAAAGAGCCCACCAGCCAAACCGCCGTTGCCATGGACCACCATTATTATCGCGGCTATTCTGGGAATTTTACTGATAACCCTGATTGTTTTGGTAATCATCAAAGAACCGGTTCCACAACAAATTGAGACGGTAAAAACAATTAAACTGGAGCCGGAACCAGCGCCGCCGCCCATTATCATTCGTGAAAAAGCGGATGGCGGAAGGGATGGCGCTAATAAACGAAAAGAACGCCGCCAGCAGCCGGCAATGGAAACGGAAGTGGAAGAAGAAATGCCAATACCAATTGTCGGGACCAAAATTGATAAAATCATTGAAGACCGGGCTCAAAAAGAGCAGGCCGGCGGCGCCCCCGAAGTCGTTTTTGTGGAGCCGGAACTTACCCCTGAGGAGAAACTACGGCAAGAGCGTCTCAAGGCCATTGAAAAACTAGCGCTTGAAAAACCGGCCGAAGTAGCGGTTTTATTGAGAGCCTGGTTATCGGAAGAATGAGTTTTAACTTCGTTATCATCTGGATTTAATTTATAATATTGGAGTGAGTTTTTTTGGGTAAGACGCTTGAGATTTCGGGAAAGCAAAAAACTGCTATATTATTGCTGTCGCTAGGGACCGAGGTTTCCGCCGGTATTTTAAAAAACCTGCGTGAAGACGAGATCGAAGAGATCACCCTGGAGATTGCCAATTTGAAACGGATTCCGCCGGAAGTCCGGGATGAAGTTGTTGAAGAGTTTCATCAAATCTGTCTGGCCCAGGAATTCATCTTATCGGGGGGTATCGAATCCGCCCGTGAAATTTTGGATAAAGCCCTTGGACCGCATCGGGCAAGCGATGTCATCGATAAACTTACCGCCTCATTGTCGGTACGTCCGTTCGATTTTGCCCGGAAGACGGAGCCCAGCCAATTATTAAATTTTATCCAAAATGAACACCCGCAAACCATTGCGTTGGTCATGGCCTATTTGAAGTCGGATCAAGCCGGTATTATCTTATCGGCATTGCCTCCGTTGCAGCAGGTGGAAGTCGCCAAAAGGCTGGCCACAATGGATCGAACCGCTCCGGAAGTTTTGCGGGAAGTGGAATTGGTATTGGAAAAGCAACTTTCTTCTTACGCCATTCAAGACTTTTCTATCGCCGGTGGTATTGAATCGGTGGTCAATATCTTAAACCGGGTGGACCGCGGCACTGAAAAAACCATCTTGGAAACTTTAGCGGAGGAAAATCCGGAATTGGCTGATGAGATTAAGCGGCGGATGTTCGTCTTCGAAGATATTGCAATGTTGGATAACCGTTCCGTTCAACGTATCATGCGTGATGTCGACCAGAAAGATCTGGCCCTGGCCTTGAAGACCGCCAGTGAAGAAGTGAAGAATCTGATTTTGAAGAACATGTCCAAACGTGCTCAGGATATGTTGAAAGAGGATATGTCATTTATCGGCCCAGTCCGGTTGCGTGACGTTGAAGAAGCGCAGCAGAAGGTGGTTAATGTCATCCGTCAACTTGAAGATTCCGGCGAGATAGTAATCGCCCGCGGTGGCAAGGAGGATGAAATGATTGTCTAAGCTTATCAAATCGGATCAATGTTTCGAGGCACATCCGTGTCGGTTAGAACCAATCGATGTGGATGCCTTTTTTATTAATAATGCGTTTTCGGAAACCGAAACAACTCCTTCCAAGACTACCCTTCCAATTCCAGATGAAACAAAAGCCGGCGCTGATGAAGATGGAGTAGGGGAGCCGGATTTTTCTTCCGAGGAGCAGATCGATATCAGCCGGATTGCAGATTTCGCGGAACAATTGAATGCGTTCATCGAAGGCAACAAAGAACAGGCTAGTACTACCGAAGATGGCAAAGAACGGACCAAAGCGCCTAGAGAGGATGATATCGCGGATTTTCGGGAAGTTGTGGAGAAAGCGCAACGTGATGCGGAACAAATCTTTACCGGTGCAAAAAACCAGGCTGATAAACTTACCAAAAATGCTAGAAATCAGGCTGAGGAATTTGGCAAACACGCTAAAAAACAAGCCGAGGAGTTGACGCATAACGCTAAAGTTCAAGCTGAATCCATTCTGGAAGGCGCTCAAGGTAAATTCCATGAATTGACCGAAGGAGCGAAGCAGCAAGCCGGTTCCATTCTGGAAGGGGCCAAGCAACAAGCCGGTGATATAACTTACGGCGCTAGCCGGCAAGCGGAACAAATTATTAACGAAGCCCGGCAACAAGCGGAATTCATTACCGAGTCGGCCAACCGGAAGGCCGCCGAATTACTCGAAAAAATCCAACAACAAACCGAAGAAAGCATCAAAAATACCGAGCAAAAAAACGCTGAGCTTTTCAAAGCCGCCAAGCAACAGACGGAGGAGATGCTGGTTAAGGCGAAAGAGCAAGCGGTTGAAATTAAAAATCAGGCGAAGCAAGAGGGTTTTGAGGCCGGACATGACGAAGGATTGGTCAAGGCTCAACAAGAATATGAAAAAAAATTAGCCGATGCTTTGATGATCGTAGCCCAATCTGAAGAGGCGCGATTAACGCGTATTCAGTCTTCGGAAGCCGAATTGTTGAAATTAGCGGTGGCCATTGCCGAAAAGATCATCGGTGAAGAGTTAAAAACGGACCCCAATGTTCAAGTAGCGATTGTCAAACAAGCTTTAGCCGGAATCTCAACGGCGGGTACAATTACGATTAAAGTAAATCCGGAGGATTACCGGTTTATTGAAGAAAATCTGCCGGAGTTGCAAAAGGTTTTTCGTGAGCCGGTACCGGTTAAAGTGCAACGAGATCAGGGAGTTGCCATGGGCAACTGTTATATTGAGACTGACCACGGCAACATTGATGTCCGGATTAAAACCCAATTGGAAATGATTATGGCGGAAATTTTAAAAATGGGGCGGTCGGAATGTCCTTAGCGCAAATTTCTCCCTTTGACGCCGCCCGTTACCTTCCGGTGATTCAAGCGGTTAATCCGGTTAAACGGATCGGGAAAGTATATCAAATTGTCGGTTTGACGGTTGAAGGAGAAGGCCCCGCCGCCAATTTAGGCGAACATTGCCTGATTAAGCTGCCGGAAGTCGCTGAGCCGCTTTCGGCCGAAGTTGTCGGATTTAAATCGGGGCGGATCTTATTGATGCCTCTCGGTGAAATGTCCGGCATTAGCCCGGGCTGTGAAATTATCGCTACCGGTGAAAAGCTTCAGGTTGAAGTGGGTCCCGAACTGTTAGGCAGGGTGTTGGATGGCCTGGGGCAGCCAATGGATGAAAAAGAACCGATTTATAGCAACAGCTACCGCGCTTTGGCGGCTTCACCGCCTAATCCACTCCACCGTAAGCGGATTAACACCCCATTGGCCTTGGGGATTCGGTCTATTGACGCGCTACTCACCTGCGGACGGGGCCAACGAATCGGTATATTTGCGGGGAGTGGAGTCGGTAAGAGTACTTTGTTGGGAATGATTGCCCGGAATACGGATGCCGATATCAATGTGATCGCTCTAATCGGGGAACGGGGTCGTGAAGTCCGTGATTTTATTGAACGTGATCTGGGGGCGGAAGGATTAGCCCGATCAGTGGTGGTGGTGGCGACTTCCGATCAGCCGGCTTTGGTCAGAATCAAAGGCGCCATGGTAGCCACCGCCATTGCCGAATATTTCAGGGATCTGGGCAATGATGTGATGCTCATGATGGACTCCGTAACCCGTTTTGCCATTGCTCAGCGGGAAGTTGGCCTGGCGGTGGGTGAACCACCCACTACCCGGGGCTATACTCCGTCGGTATTTGCTTTATTGCCGAAATTATTGGAGCGGTCCGGAACCGCGGCCAGCGGAAGCATTACCGGATTATATACAGTGCTGGTGGAAGGCGACGATATGAATGAGCCCATCGCTGACGCGGTGCGCGGCATTTTGGACGGCCATATCGTTTTGTCTCGTCAATTGGCTCATTTAAACCATTATCCGGCCATTGATGTGTTAAGTAGTGTAAGCCGGTTGATGGTTGAACTGGTTTCAGAGGAGCACGGGCAATGCGCCGGACGGCTGCGTAGTATATTGGCGACTTACCATAATAATGAAGATTTGCTGAATATCGGCGCCTATGCGCCCGGCAGCAATCCGCAAATTGATGCTGCTATACAAATGATTGGTCCGGTCAATGAGTTTTTGCGCCAAAAAATTGACGAGAAATGTTCTTATGCTGATACGATAGGCCGGTTGATAACGATGATGGGTGGATAATATCAATTATGGCCAAGTTTAAATTTAAACTGGAAACTGTATTAAAAGTTAAAATCAGAGTCGAGGAACTTCGTCGGAAAGAACTGCAGCTCGCTGAAATTCAGCGCGATCAGGCTCACAAACAACTACTGCAACGGCAGGCCGAAGTTGCCCAAACTTTGGACAATTACCGGGAAGATTTAATGCGGCGAATCGATGTCCATCAAGCCGTGAACTATGACCGTTTTTTGCGGTGGCTCAATAAACAAGCGGAACTGGCCGCGGCTCATCTGGAGCAATGTGAACGCCAGGTGGACGAAGCCCGGAACAAATTGGTTGAAGCCGTCAAAGAAAAGCAAATTCTGGAGAAATTGAAGGAAAAAGCGTACGAGACTTATAAATTGGAAGAACAGCGGCTGGAGAATCAATTTCTGGATGAGCTCGGAACGGGTAGTTTTATCAGGCAAGGCAATGGTCAAGGGGGGGCATAACGGGTATGATTCAGGTGTTGGCGAAAATTGGGAAGGTCTTATTAGTATTCGGACTCATATATTTTGCTTTATGGGCGATAGGACAATTTGGGTTTGATTTTAAAGGCGTGGTTTTACATACTGTAAGCTTAATGCCGGGTTTGCATGATCTGCCCTATAATTACGAATTGGGAAGCAAGCGGAGTAAGCGATTGAATCAAAAGGAAAAAGAATTAAATACCCGTGAACAAGAATTACGAGCCGCCCGGAAAAAATTGGCGGATGATCGGGATAAATTCGCCAGAAAACAAAATCAATGGGAAAGAGATCACCCGGAGACCAAATCCAAAGTGGCGGCCAAACAAACAGGTGACCAGATCGTTCCCGGCAATATCAACCCACCTCTTACTTCGGATGCTAAAATTAAAGAATACTTGACCATGCTTGGCAAGATGAAACCGAAACAAGCAGCTGTAGTCATCCAAAAGCTGCCGCAGGAAACCGTCTTTACCATATTCGATCAGCTCAACCAATATCAGGTCATAAAGATCATGGAGAACTTGCCTGAGGATTATCTGGCGAAACTGACCCAAGACCGGCTGAACAAATATAGGAATTTCTAATTATATTAAATTCAGCTGTGAGTTCAGTAACGAGTTTCCGAGTTTAATTCGAATTAACCCTTTGATGAAATGTTACGATATTTTTGGGGGAAGATTTACCATGTCTTCTCCTTTTTATTAATTATCGGAATAAACGGCTTGCGCTCGTGAATTTGTCTCAATTAAATATTTAGGAGAGTGCCATGCAACCTACCAGAAACTTTGCCAGTGACAACAACGCCGGAGTTCATCCTTTGATTTTGAAAGCCATTGGTGAGGTGAACCAGGGATATGCCAAAGCTTACGGGGATGATCCATATACAGAGGAAGTAATCCGCAAATTCCGGGAATATTTTGGGGAAAACACCGATGTTTATTTCGTATTTACCGGAACCAGCGCTAATGTACTGGGCTTAAAAGCGGTGATGGATTCGTTTCAAGCAGTAATCTGCCCGGACACGGCCCATATTAATACCGATGAATGCGGCGCCTTGGAACGCTTCATCGGCTGCAAACTGCTTTCGGTCCCAACCCCCGACGGAAAACTACAGGCCGGCCAATTGCAAATTCATCTTGAGGCTCTCGGCAACCAGCATCATAACCAGCCTCGGGTAATATCCATTACCCAGTCCACAGAATTCGGCACAGTATATACTTTGGACGAAATTCGGGCTTTGGCGGAGTTCGCCCACGATAATGGGATGCTTTTGCATATGGATGGCGCCCGGATTGCCAATGCCGCCGCTTCATTGAATATTGGCTTGAAAGCAATCACCGCTGACGCGGGGGTTGATATCTTATCATTCGGTGGGACTAAGAACGGGATGATTTTTGGAGAGGCCATTCTCTTTTTCAATCCGGAATTGGCGCGAAACTTCAAATATATTCGTAAGCAAGGAATGCAACTCATGTCCAAAATGCGGTTTATAGCCGCGCAATTTAACGCATTATTTACGGACGATTTGTGGCTTGTTAACGCCCAAAACGCCAACCGGATGGCCCAAATATTAGCTCGGGAATTGGCCCAGATTCCTCAAATCAAAATCACCCAAAAAGTTGAAGCCAATGCTGTGTTTGCGGTGATTCCGGCCCAATATATTCCGGTGCTGCAAGCCCGTTATTTTTTTTATGTTTGGAATGAACCGGCTTCCGAAGTGCGGCTGATGACCGCTTTTGATACCACCGAGGCGGATGTGAACGATTTTATCGAGTTCGTCAAGGAAACGATAAAAGTGTGATCTGTTAGAGGGTGAAGGGTAAAATAAAATCAAAATCATTCGAACTTTACAAATAAATTACAAAAAATCGAACACGGGAGTTCAGATGAAAGAGTTTATCCGCTTTATATTCATTAACCGGCGGTGTCAGGTCAGATCTGGGTGGAAGATTGGACTCATTTTGTTAAGTTATCTGATAATCATGGTTTTATGGCAGGCCTTCTTTCCCATTACCGTCCGAATGGACCTGAGGTTTATCGCGTTGGATTCCTTGATTCTTTTCGGGCTAATTTTTTTAGTCCTCCGACGGATTGACCGCAAACAATTGAAGGATATCGGACTTACAGATATTAGACGCCATTTTCAAGATTTGGGGTTCGGGTTACTGTTAGGTGCGGTTTCCATGGCGTTAATCTTCATAATTTTATTGATTAGCGGCCAAATTGTAGTGAAAAGCGGGTATTTTAATAACACTGCTTGGGAGTCGTTAGGGAATGGATTGCTGTTATTCATTTTAGTGGCGCTCAGGGAGGAGATGTTTTCCCGGGGTTATTGCCTGTTTGTTTTCCGGCAAATGCGGTATTTGTGGTTGGCGATGCTGCTTTCTTCGTTGATTTTTACATTGTTACACGCTACGAACCCAAATCTTCAAGCTATTGGTTTACTTAATATCTTCTTGGCCGCGCTTCTGTTTTCATTTATGACTATCAAGACCGGAAACTTGTGGATGGCTATTGGTTATCATTTTACCTGGAATTACTTCCAAAGCAGTATTTTTGGTTTTCCGGTAAGTGGCCAAGAATTAAGCGGGTTATACCATATTCAAATCCGGTATTATAATTTGCTTACCGGTGGTTTATTCGGCCCGGAAGGTGGAATTTTGACCACCGGAATAATTTTCATCGGTTTCTTGATTGTATGGCTTTATACATTGCGGCGAAGGGTTCCTCCTAAACCGCTGCCGGCCATAGAGATACCGGAGAAGCATGAAGAATATTGTTAAGGTTTAAATGTCTATCAGTAACGGAAAGGTAATGGGGGTAATGATTGTAGATATTTTTTAAAGGAAGTTTTTAAAAACAGCTTTTCCCAGGTGATTTTATTAAGTATAATAAAAGCTAAAGCTTGGAAGGTGCAAGGACGTGTAAGGACTATATTAGATAGGAGAGAACCATAATGAAACAAGAGATCGTCGATCAGATGAAAGCGAACTTGGCGGCTTTAAGGAATAACTCATACCCGGGGCGGGGGATTATTCAAGGATTAACCCCCGATGGCCATAATTTCGTCCAAATTTACTGGATCATGGGGCGGAGCGAGAACAGCCGCAACCGAATCTTCGTTAACGAAAACGGTTTCATTAAAACCAAGGCTTACGATGAAGCCAAAGTTACCGATCCTTCCTTAATCATCTATTACCCGGCCAAATTTAGCGGCGGGAGCCATATTGTAACCAATGGCGATCAAACCGATACAATTTTTAACGCTCTTAGGGCTGGAGCAACTTTTGAAAGCGCCTTAAATACCCGTGAATTTGAACCTGATTCTCCCAATCACACTCCCCGGATCTCCGGGATCATTAATATCCCCAATACGGGCAATCAATATGCTTATCAATTGTCCATTATCAAGGGCGTAAAAGATTTTCCCGATGCCTGTATCCGGAATTATTTCAACTATGAAATCGCGCTACCCGGAGTAGGCCACTGCCTGCATACATACATGGGGGATGGTAACCCGCTGCCCTCATTCGCCGGAGAACCATATGTGGTGGAATTACAGAATGATATCAATCAATTAGCCGATTATTACTGGGATGTTTTAAACCAGGAAAACCGAATTTCATTATTGGTGAAATTTATTCATATTGCAAATGGTGAATCTCATATTAAGCTTATCAATAAATTGGCCAAGGAGTAAAGCTTATGGCTGAATCCGTAAAGGAGGCTTCGGTTCCCAAAGTCCCGGGAATTGGGGTCTCCAATGAAAGGACGCTTCATTCCAATATTAAAGAATGGTATTCCTTGCCCGGTGACCGGTTTGAGGTAAAGGTGGACGGGTATATCGTGGATTTGGTCCGGGACTTTCCGGGGAATGAGTTATTGTTAATTGAAATCCAGACCGGCAATTTCCCGGCGATTCGCCATAAGTTAAAGGTTTTACTAAACCACCGGAAAGTACGATTGGTTTATCCGGTGGCAAAGGAAAAATTGATTATCAAGTTAAACCCGGCAGGCCAGGTGATTAGCCGCCGTAGATCTCCCAAAGAAGGGCATCCACTAGACTTATTTAACGAACTGTTACGAATGCCGGATGTCGTCAATCATGAGAATTTTTCGCTGGAAGTGCTGATGGTTAAAGTGGAAGAGATTCGTTGCGCCGACGGCAAAGGGAGCTGGCGGCGGGGCGGCGTTAGTATTAAAGACCGGCGGTTGCTGGAAGTTTATGAGCGGTATGAGTTCAATAGCCGCGATGATTTCATAAGGTTTTTACCGGAGGATTTACCCCGGCCTTTTTCCAATAAACATTTAGCTCAAAGCCTGGGCCGATCCGTTCATGTGGCTCGCAAGGTAACTTATTGTTTAAAAAAAATAGGGCTTATCCGGGAAGTGGGAAAGAAAGGTAATGAACTGTTATTTGAGTAATTATTAAGGAATTCTAACGATAAAAAGTAAGTTATAGAAAACGCTGACTTGAATAATTCAAGTCAGCGTTTTTCGTAATATCCAATATTATCTACTCCAACCTTTGTAAAACATTAGAACCTAAAATCTAGTTTATATTATTTACTTGTTGCTATTTTTTGAGTTCAGTTTCTTTGGAAGCGTTGGTATTATCCTCTTTATCTTTGGTATCAGTTTGGTTTGTGTCGCCGATATTTATGGCCTTATCATCTTTTTTAACGTTTTCCTTGGTGTTAGAGCTTTCTTGGCTATTCCCTTGTACTTTTTCCTTTTGAATTTCTTCAAAAACTTTCTTTCCATATTGACTTTCGAGTCGTTTATTGGCTTCCTTTTTTGTGATACTATCATAAGTCAGTGTCGGAGTGATCACAATTACTAATTCTTCTTGAATATCCTTGGTTGTTTTGCTTTGAAAAATATATCCTAATAATGGAATATCTCCTAAAATTGGAACCTTATTAACGACTTTTTCTTTTCGAGTGCTATGTAAACCACTGATAATCACTGTGTCTTTATTATTTACTCGAATGGTAGTTTCAGTTGAATTTTCGGTGGTGTCCGGTGTTTTTGAATCCGATGTAGTTGCGCCGTATTCGGATACTTTTGGTTTTATCTCCATGGTAATAATATCATTGATGGATACCCAGGGGGTGATGGTTATCGATAAACTATTATCCACAGATTTAGAACTCGGTGTCTTGGTTTCTTTTCCACTAGAATCGGTTGTAATGATGTCATAATCGATAAAATGTTTGGAAGATACTGAAAAAGTAGCCGGATAACCGTTCAAAGTAGTAATTGTTGGGTTTTGAAGTACTTTCGCCTGGTTGTTCTTAACCATTAAATCAATGCTTGAAAGGATACTGTTGGTAGAAATGCTACCATTATTTACTATGGCGCCGGTAAGAGTATTGAGTGAAAATGTACTGCCAGGTATCGTGGCGTTAAGCCCCCAATTAAAACTGTTGGAATTATTAATCTTTATGACCAGCACATCAAATATAATCATTGGATTGGGTTGGTCAATCTTCTCAATGTACTGTTTCACCTGAGTTACTATATTCAGCGGACCGGTGACGGTAATCGCGTTCATCTCTTTGACTACAATGATATCGTTTTTAGGAATCGAGGCCGGGATGTATTTCATCACATCCTCGGCTTTCATATATTTAATTTGGATTACTTCCGTCCGGTTCTCGATGGACTCAATATCCACCTGATCCAGATACTTGCTGAACATCATATGAATCTTTGGTGGAGCGGTCACGATCAAGGCGTTTTTATCCTGGATATACACAAAATTCTGCCGCGGGAAGATGGACGGCAAGGAGTTTAACAGTTGATCGGCTTTGATGTACTTGATGGGGTATACTTTCACCGCCGAGAAATCGGAAGTTTCAGGGCGGGGGAACATGCCATCGCCGATAACATACGTTCCGTCGGTATAGCTATAAGTAAAAACGGTTCCTTTTAAAAGGTAATTTAGAATTTGGTCGATAGTCTGGTCGCGGAGCCGAATGTTGCTCAAACTCCAGTTCACCGAGGACATAACCACCATATTCAGGTCGGCTTTGCGGGCCATCTCGCTGAGAACTGGGGTGAGTTGGGCAAACTGAACTTCCAGATCGAACAATTGGGTATCGGGATTGTAATTCACGTGAATATTTTGATTGGCGTTGGTGTTGATGGAAACCCGATAATTTTTGGACAGCCTTTCCACGGCCCAACCCTGCGGTTCATAGATGGATGCCAGCGCTTTATCAAGAGGGAGATTTTTAAAATGGGCGGTCACCATACCCCTGACGTCACGGGCCAGAGAAATATTCACTCCGGTGACCCGGCTAATTTCACTGGTGAGTTCGGAAACGTCAACTGCATCAACATCCACCGATAATAATTTATCTTGATAGCGTACCCGGGCGTTATTGCTTTTGCGGCTAATGCGCCAAATGGATCCTTCCTTACCAAGCTGGAGATTATAAGTGTCACAGATGACTCCCAGCCCTTCGGACAACGATAGATTTTTAAAGAAAACAGAGACACTGAGAGTTGCATTTTGATCCGCAATGATGGTAACTCCGGCCTTTTCAGTGATGTCTCTCGCCAGTATATTTAAAGGAATATCCTTGGCGTCAACTGTTAATAAATCATTTTGGTATTCAACCCGGAACTGTAGTTTGGATTGGCCTTTGCGAAGGTAGGTTATTTTGCCGATTAACTGGGTATCAATATTAGCCTGGTTAAGAATGGTTTTAATACCGTCTTCAAGTGGGGTTTTTTCGAAGTTAATACTTATGCGGTCCTTTTTCAACTCGGGATCGACGACATAAGAAACGCCGGATTTCTGGGAAATAAGCTCAAATAACTTGGCGATCCGGGCATTGCTGGCGAGAACCGATAAAGCGCCTTGGTCATAATCAACTTTCAGGACCGAGGTGTCAAGCTGCGAAATATGATAAACCAAGCTATCCTTCTCTTTGGTATACACCAGGTTATTACTCTTGGCAATAATCGACAGGGCTTCCGCAAAAGTTACATTGGATAGATGAATGGTTACAACACCGCTAATCTCATTCTCTTGTTCTTCAAATATAAAGTGGACGCCACCCCGGGCGGCTAAAGCATTAAGCAAGTCCTTTATATCTGCATTCTTAAAATTGAGATCAAACAGTTTTGGGGATGCCGCCCATGTCACTGAACAAAAAACGAAAGCCATAAGAATTATGAATAAACATAAACGATAAGTTTTCGACATAAAATTCCACCTGCAAATCCCATGCTTATTTTTGGACCAATTAGGGAAAATATATCAATAAATTCTATTTTTATATCTCTTTTCCTGCTTGATCAATGTAATTGTCGGAAAAAACTTTGGTTAACTTTATAATCAGTTTACAAAGGGTTATTTTTGGAACTATTGATAAAGGCGTTCAAGTGGCATAAAAGCCAACGAAAATGTATAGAAATCAATAGACAGGGTAGCGTTTCAAATTGCTAATTTTAGCGCCTGGAGTTGAATAACATTATCATCTAAACTTGTAAGAATCGTACTTACAACTCAC
Source organism: Bacillota bacterium (assembly GCA_023436305.1). Taxonomy (GTDB): domain Bacteria; phylum Bacillota; class UBA4882; order UBA8346; family UBA8346; genus JAEZJQ01. The sequence continues at coordinate 27,455 of JAEZJQ010000007.1, read as the reverse complement.
AATTTATCTCAACTACGGGATACAGCCCTTCGGCTTCCAGCCGGTTATAATTGAGTTTCAGCATTATTAAAAGCGCGGGGGGGATTACGGTGGAAAATAATCGTTATTGTCCGCATATGACTCCTGGAAACGAAGTTGTACAGTATAGCGCCGATTCAAATCTCTTTTTTTTAAGAGAAGATTTGGCGGATGAATTGGGGAGCATCATCGGATACTTGGAATGCGCCGAATTGGTCCATCATCCAAAGATCAACGAACAGTTTTTACAGATGGCTGGTGAAGAGACCGGACATTTTATCCGGCTGATGCGGATGCTCAGCAACCTTGATCCGGTTCAAGCCCAGCGACTCAAAGAGCAAGAATTAACGATACTAACGCTGGAGAATGGCGGAGCTCAACCTCCAGGAGCTGCTTGCGGGAGCTGTTCCCGTTCCAAAGACAGCCGGACGTCCGAATATAAAAATTACGCCAGAGAACGATGTGATAAATCCAGTATGAAAGATCTAGAACTCGTGGGAAATGCTATCCGCGATGAACTTCGGGCTGTCAATGCTTATCAAAAGCAAGTCCAAATCACCGCCAATCAAAGTATTCAAAACTTGTTGATCATCATTATGAATCAAGAAAAGGAACATCTGGCCAAATTCATACGACTATTCCACGATTTGCGGCATTAAATCAGTGTTAACCTTCGACTTTTGATTTTCGACGATTGGGACTATATATTTAAATAAAGTGCCTTTTTGATGGGAATTATATTCGTAAGAAAGCAACCAAAAATATTTACTAAAAAAGGAGCAAAGGATAATGGCGGATCTTGGAAACCCATTTGTCGGGAATGTACCACGCAAAATAAGTAAGGAAGAACTAATTCAGGCATTACGAACCGATGTGGCGGGAGAAATGGAGGCGATTATCGGCTATGACGCCCATGTAATGGCCGCTGAAGATGAAAGAGTAAAAAAAGTGTTGGGTTCCATCAGGGATGAAGAAAAACAACATGTGGGCGAATTGCTGTCATTGATTCGCATGTTGGACTCGAAAGAAGCGGAATTTTTGGAAGAAGGGGCGACGGAAGTATCCGAGTTGTTAGGTGTGAAAGTCTAAATTCCGAAGCCTACAAAAGTAAAATCGCTAAAAAACTTAAATGGTGGGGTTGAGACCTGATCCGGACAATAAACGACTTTTGGCATTCGACAGTTATGAAGTCGGTTCTTCATCGGCCTTGTCCAATTGGGCGAAGAAATTATCAAAAGCCTCAACTTCATTAATAATTCCGATGATGGAATAAGTGGCCTTTTTGTCAGGTGTGTAAATCTTACGCGCTTGTTTTAAGGCCTTCTCTTTTGCTTTTTCAAGATCATCGGCTTCGATAATCACATCGATCCGGCGGTTGATTTTGCTGAATCGAACCCGGATTGAAGCGGCATAAAGCATCGGGAACCTCCTTTTGGATTTAAGTAGAATGTTCGCTGTTTGTCGCCGCTTTTCCTGCCAAACCTATCAATTCGAGAAGTAATAAAAGGTTTTCACGGATATGTATAGAATATAATATTACAATTATTGAAGCCAAATTAACGCGTCGGCTGGTGGAAGGAGGTTGCTTTGAGAGAGTGTGTCTTGGAACCAGGACAGGATTGTAAACTGTGCGGGGAATGTGAAGTATGTGATTTGAATTCGGACAAAATCTGCGATAATTGTTGCCACTGTTTGGAAGGAGCGGATTACCGCGCGGTGGAAATCACCGAAATCATCTTGCCGATAGAAATCAAGCTGAAACGGAAAACTAAAAAACAACTCTAAAACACTGTGAACAAACCCTTCGAAGTCCACGGTGTTTTTTTTATGAATCCCTCTTTTTTATGCTTTTGTCATAATATAATGGGCTATCGTCATATGTGCAATAAAACCGGGGCCGTAATAGACTGATTGTAAAGTTGGAGGGAGGTGTTAATATGCAAGAAATAAACCCGGTGACTTTGCGTCTAGCCCAAGCATATGTTCCCGTTCAAATCTACATCAACCGGTGGGACCCGATGAAAGCATTGATGATGGGAACCGTATTTCCGGAACTCTATCGCCCGTATCATGGGAAGAAATAATATCGAATTTCCCTTAACTTTATTTATCCGAACGAAAATGAAGGAGGGTATTTAATGCGCGCGGAGCAATTAGAACTTTTAAAGGCACTACAAGCTTTGGAATTCTCGGCATTTGACTTTCATTTATATTTGGATACGCATCCAAAATGTCAAAGAGCTTTGGCGGAATATTCCAGTCTGGTCTGTGAAACGCAACGTATCAGAAATGCCTACAATAAATTGTATGGTCCGCTGATGGCGGAAGATAATCAGGATCTCTCTTGCTGGCGATGGGCGTTGGAACCTTGGCCCTGGGATATTAATTACCAATAGAAATGGCCCAATGGACGAAGCTTAAAATATTAAAAAACATTGTTCCCGTTTTGGGTTGATTCGGGAAATCGATAGGGGAGGAAAGTTGATGTGGCATTATGAAAAAAAATTGCAATACCCCGCCAAAGTAGGAAAGGCGGATCTCAAAATGGCCAAATATTTGATCACTCAATACGGTGGACCCGATGGAGAATTGGCGGCGGCATTACGTTATCTGAACCAGCGTTATACAATGCCGACCAATCAAACCAAGGGGTTGCTTAATGATATCGGCACCGAGGAAATGGCCCACCTGGAAATAATTGCTACTTTAGTTTATAAATTAATGAAGGGTGCCACCCCTGATGAACTAAAGGCGGTTGATCTGGGTGGACATTACGCGGAACATGATAATGCTTTGTTTTATGTAGATGCAACCGGGAATCCTTGGACGGCGACATATATTCAAGCTAAAGGTGATCCGGTTGCCGATCTTCATGAGGACATGGCTGCCGAGCAAAAGGCCCGGGCTACCTATCAATGGCTAATCGATTTAACCGATGACCCGGATCTTAAGGATACCCTTAATTTTTTACGTGTACGGGAAATCGTCCATTTTCAAAGGTTTGGCGAAGCCTTGAATATGGTTCAGGACTATCAAAACTGTAAGCACGTTTTTTAAGGCATCGGAAAACCGTAATTGACGTATACATTTAGTTGCAGAATCTTACCATCTATGTTATACTATCTTTATTAGTCCTTAACTAGGCTAGATTAAGAAAACTCTTTTCTCCATCTTAGGCTGGTTAGGCGTACTCAATGCGCCAAATTTAGTATTATTATGGTCCTTTTTGATTCGCACAATGCATAAGTACATTACGTATCCGGGGAGAGTTGGCTGCGTTCGATGGATTCGCCGTAGGACTTAAGAAGGAGGAGAAAAATGCCTAGCGATAAGACTTTAACCTGTAAGGATTGTGGTGCCGAATTTATCTTTACCGCCAGTGAACAAGATTTTTATGCTCAAAAGGGGTTTATGAATGAGCCAAGCCGTTGCCCCAACTGCCGTCAAGCCAGAAAAGGGCGGGACCAGGGTGGCCGTGGTCGCGGTGGGATGAGAAGCGAACGGACCATGTATGATGCGGTATGTACCCGATGTGGAGCTCAAACTCAAGTTCCATTTCAACCGAAACCGGATCGGGAAATTTTATGCCGGGACTGTTTCCGGCCTAAAGGTAATTTTCGTTAACATTTGTTGATATAACTGCATATATCCAAGCATCGATGAATAATCCGGGAATCCTTCCGGATTTTTTATTTTGTTTATCAAAACCGATAAGAAACTTAAATAATTGTTCCATTGGCTCATCTGAAATTCATAGTCGCGCGCGCGAATTTTATAACCGGAGAACCACCACCCGTTCCGCCATCCTAGGCGGATTTGAACCATAGTATTATCCATAGATTATTCTCTGTTTTCCTGGGGAAACTAACATAAGAACCAACTTAATATGAAAATCAAGCTTCGCCCGTCTGGGGAATCCTTGGACACACTTGATTTTCATTGATGCCTCTGAAAGGCAGTTTTGATGGGCTTTCATCGGGGTTAACACGAAAATAGGTTCATACTGCTTTTCCAAAGCCAATTTTGGCTGGTTGTACCGAACGTGCCGTGTTAGTAAAATCAGAATCCGGGGGAATGATGATCCAATGATATACGAATATATTATCGTGTTGGTTATAAGCTTTTTGGTGGTGGCGGGCTTAAGTTTATTGCTGTGGCGTCCGGTGGTCAATCTGGGAATTGATGCGTTTATCAAGCGGTTGATGAAAGAGCCCTACCCGGAAAATATCGGGGAGATGTATAATGTATATACCAAAATCGGCTTCCAAAACATACTGGAAACGGATTTGCGGGGAACCACCGGTGAAATGTTAAAGCGCCCTTTTGGAACGCCGTTCCAATATTCTCAATGGGATAAACTATTGCTCAATCCGGTCTATTTATCCCGTCCGCCGGTGGTGGAATCGGTGGCTATCGATACCCAAGTGATTATCGGACCCAAGGCCAAACGGCCACTTTATGTGGATCTACCCATTCTTATTGCCGGGATGAGTTATGGTATCGGACTATCCGTTAATGCCAAAGTAGCTTTGGCCAAGGCTGCCGATATGGCGGGTACCGCAACCAATACCGGGGCCGGACCGTTTTTACCCGAAGAACGCAAACATACCAAACGTTTGATAATTCAATATCACCGTGGAAATTGGGCCAAAGAAGATAAGGTTTTGCGACAGGCGGATATGATCGAGATTCAGCTCGGTTATGGCGCTCTAGGTTCGGCGCCAATCTTTCATGCTCCGGAGGAACTTAGCGCAGGATTACACGATTATCTGAATCTGTCTACTGGTGAGGGGTTATTGGAGGAAGCCGGTTTGTCCAATCACGGGAAACCCACTAAACTTGCCGAACTGGTGAAATATTTGCGGCAGTTGACCAATGGAGTTCCTATTGGGATTAAATTTGGAGCCACTCATTATCTGGAACGGGAATTGGCGATGATGACGGAGGCCGATATAGATTTCATAACCATTGACGGAGCTGAGGCTGGAATATACTATGGCCCGGGATTAACGGATGATCTGGGCCTGCCCGCCTTGCCGGCATTATGCCGGACGGTGAAGTTTTTGCAGCAAAAAGGTTTTAAGGATAAAATCTCGGTGATCCTCTCCGGTGGAATGGTAACACCGGGTCAGTTTTTAAAAGCGCTGGCTCTGGGAGCCGATGCTGTGGCGATTGGCACAATTGCCATCGTAACATTAACTCACGGCCAAAATACCAAGGTGCTCCCCTGGGAACCAATCACTGAACTGGTCTATGATACAGGGAAATCAAAAGGAAAGTTGAATGTTGATCGGGGCGCCACGAGTGTCTACAATTTTATGGAAAGTTGCAAACAAGAGATTATTATGGGTATGCGTAATCTGGGATGGACCTCGCTGAAGCAGTTGTCCGTCAACGATTTAGTGGCCTTAACTCCGGAAATGTCTACCATGACCGGAGCTCAATTGGGATTATTCACACCAGGCCAGGATAAGCGCCGGAATTAAAAAAATTATAACCACCAAGCAGGAAAATGCCGCAAAAGGAGAATACTATACAGTGTACCGTAGTTGTCTGGCAGTTAAATCCATTAAAGAGGTGAGCCGCATGGCGGGAATAAACGATCAAATATGTTTTTCCCCGGATACTAAAAAAGAGATTCTGGCCCGATTGAAAAGAGCCGAGGGCCAGGTTCGCGGAATTCAAAAGATGATTGAAGAGGAACGTTCTTGTCAGGATCTGGTGATTCAACTGGTGGCGGTAAAAGAAGCCATTTCCCAAATAGCGGTTACGGCGCTGGGCAATCAATTGGTCCATTGTCTGACGATGGATATTTCCGAAGGGAAGCCCGTTGATAGTATTTCGGAGAAGTTTATCGAGATATTTAAAAAGTTGGTTTGACTAAAAGATGGGTTTTGGCCCGGCGCGGTCGGAGTGAAGGGCAAATAATTATTTGATGATAATAACCACACCCTTCACTTCTATAGCGTTAAAGGCAAGCCGAATACCTGCGCCGCATTTAGAGCTGTAAATTTTTTAGCCGCTCCATTGCTTTCTCGGTATTTTCGCGGCTGCCGAAGGCGGTTAGGCGGAAGAAACCTTCACCGCTGGGACCAAAACCGGAACCGGGGGTGCCCACAATCTGGACTTCATTTAATAATTTATCGAAGAACTCCCAGGAAGTTAAGGAACCGGGAGTTTTGAGCCAGATGTACGGGGCGTTAACTCCGCCATAGGCTTTAAAGCCGAGGTTTTCCAGTCCGGTTTTAATAATCCGGGCGTTGGTCATATAATAATCGATGACCATATCAATCTGCTCACGGCCTTCTTTGGTATAAACAGCGGAGGCTGCGGCCTGGACCGGATACGATACACCATTAAACTTGGTGGTCTGACGCCGGAGCCATAACCGGTTTAACTCAGATGCTCCACCGTTTGAATCGTAAGCCATCACCGTTTTAGGAACCACCGTATAGGCGCAACGAGTGCCGGTAAAACCGGCGGTTTTGGAAAAGCTGCGGAATTCAATAGCCACTTCTTTGGCCCCTTCAATTTCATAAATACTATGGGGGATACCAGGTTCCCGGATATAGGCTTCGTATGCGGCGTCAAATAAAATAACGGATTGATGTTTGCGGGCATAATCCACCCAAACTTTCAACTCATCTCTTGTCAAGGTCATCCCGGTGGGGTTGTTCGGGAAACAAAGATAGATTATGTCCACCGGCGTTTCGGGAAGTGGCGGTTTAAGGCCGTTGGCCTTGGTGCATGGTAGATATATGATTTTGGAATAGCGGCCATCTTTTTGAAGGTGCCCTGCTCGCCCCGCCATTACATTGCTATCAACGTATACCGGATAAACCGGATCTGTGACTGCGAATTGATTATCCAGCCCGAATATCTCCTGAATGTTCCCCGTATCACATTTGGAACCGTCGCTGACGAATATTTCATCCTCCACCAAATCTATGCCCAGTGGCCGGTAATCGTTGTCAATTATTTTTTGAATTAAGAAAGAATATCCTTGTTCCGGGCCATAACCCCGAAAAGTGTTTTCATTTGCCATTTCCGCGACTGCCTTCTGGAATTCCGCAACAACGGCGGGAACTAACGGCCTGGTTACATCCCCAATACCCAACCGGATGATGTCGGCTTCCGAGTGGGCCGACTTGTATGTATTGATGCGCCGGGCAATCTCCGAAAATAAATAACTGCCCGGTAGTTGCAGATAATTTTCATTGATTTTAGCCATATGAAAATCAATCCTTTCCTTGAATCAAAATATTTTTTGCTAATGATTCGAGATTTACTCCCCAAAACCTTCCGAAAAGGATCAAAACTTCGAAAAAGCTTTCCGGAAGTAATTATTGAGCATTTTCCACGGGTGTTTTTTAGATAAACATGTTCGAAAAAATAAAGCCAGTAGGCAAAGTGTTAGCGATACTGGCTTTTGGTGTAACTTGAGAAATAGGGCCGCGTGTGGCCCAAGGTGAAGAGCGTATATTGTGGCGTTGGATTGGTTTTGATTGAATGATTTATTAAACCAAATCTTTTGTATAAATACGGAATATCTTGTAGAGTTTTCCACCGGCGCCGACGGCATCCTGATTCATTTGGACGTTGAAATCGTGGATGGTGGAAAAATCACCGTGGCGATATCCATGTTTGCGGGCGGTGTTTATACCTTCCAGGTATATCGCGGCGGAAACGCCTTTTTTGCGGTATTCGGGAATGGTAAATAAGATAAAACTGCGGGTTCCGTCGATCTTTTTCTTACCCAAAAGAAATTTCAGCCAGCCCAAAGGAAAGATCCGTCCGTTTAATTTTTTCAAGACTTGATTGTAATCGGGGAAAGTAACCCCTACACCAATGGGTTTATTATCTTTATCCCAGGCGAAATAGACTAGATTCGGATCGACCAGGGATTTTAATTTGGTTACTTCGGCCCGGACTTCATCAGCGCACGGGGGAACCATATCCGGCCAATCATCGGGCCAGGAAGTAACTGCCACCTGGACCAGTGCTTCGACCTGTTCTTTAAAACGGCTCATATCGATGGGCTCGATTCGATATCCATATCGCTTTTTGGCATATTCAACAGTTTTGGTAAAATCATCCGGGACTTCCGAGTTCAAAATGTCGATATAATAAGCATTCCGGTCAAACTGTTTGGTGAAACCGTACTTTTCGAAAAACTCCTGGTAGTAAGGGGGGTTATAAGAGTTCATCAAGGTCGGCGGAGAATCAAATCCTTTGATTAATAATCCGCGGAAGTCGTCGCCGTTGGTTGGAGATTGTGGACCCGTAATAAATTCCGCCCCATGCTCCTTGGCCCAGGTACAAACGATATCAAATAAGGCTTTGGCGACTTCATAATCATTGATACTCTCAAAGAGAGTAAGATAGCTGCTTTTATAACTTTTATGCTCGTTTAAATGATTATCGATGCCAACTCCGATCCTCCCGGCGGTTTTTCCATCCTTATATGCAAGGAAATATTGATAGGGCCCCAGATTAAGCAGGGCATTTTTTTGGGGGTTAAAGATCGCTTTCATATCCGAGAACAAAGGAGCCACCCAATTAGGCTCATCCCGGTAGAGCGTCCATGGTAAAAGAATGAATTGTTTTCGATCGGCTGGTGTTACGACAGGCTTGATCTCAATTTTTCCCATAACAACAATTTCCCTCCGAGTTCGTGCGATTTACGCATTATTGCGCGAATAGGCACGCTAGTTTACGAAAAAAGTCGATGAAACGAATTTCTTGATTAAAAAATCGATAGAACGACAAAGACTTATTTTATTTCGGCTAAACTATCGAAAATCCTGCTTTTAGAACATTTTTAAATTTTGCGGCGATGATAAATTAGAATAAATTTAACGTTATATAAGGCGTGAAGTGCCCGTTTTTTTATTTTTACGATAAACTTATTTTTTCATTTCTTGTAAGAATATACTCGGACTATCAAGTTTAGATAATCAACTCAATCTGATACGGCCAATTTTTCTGCGCCTTACCAGAAAAATTGAAACGTACTTGCCAAATCGAGGTTGAAATTTTCCCTAAAGGATTTCCCGGATACTTGCCGAATAATGTAGTAATAATGTAAAAATTTTGTAGAAATTTTGTAGTAAGGATGCTATAATGAAGATTGAAATCCGGGGAATCGAGAATTTAAGCTTCCGGGAACGTCAGGTGGTCGTTTTCAAAGAGATGGGTGAGAGTGCTGAAGCGATTGCCAAAAAGCTGCAGATCAGCCAGAGTTCGGTGGCCACTCTTTATAATCGCGCCAAGGCCAAAGGGTACGAAGTGGTGATTATCTTACCGGGAACCGCTTTGGGAATCTCCGGGGCGGATGAGAATGAAGGTGATTCAATTTGATTCAAAGCTCGAACACACGGCAATATGGGGCTAATCCATCAGCTAAGGTTCCTGAGCGGGAGATTACACTGAAACGAAAGTGGCAGTTTAAACCACGTTCCATGGGTCCGTTTTTGGCCTGGGGTTTTGTGTTGTTTTTAAGCGCCAAAATATTATTGATACCGTTGGCGGAGGGTGTCTATTGCTATGTGGTAAAAACCCAGGAAGTCAAAGACCTTAAAACACAGCATCATAACTTGCAGCAGAAGATTGCTGAAATGGAAAAACAGCGTGATTATATGAAGACACCTGCTTATATTGAGATACGGGGCCATCAAATTGGATTGATTAAGTCCAATGAGTCCAAAATGATGGTGGTGGATTCCCCCGGGGGAGCTGAAGTAAAGAAAAAGCCGAAAAAGCAGGTGGAGATTAATAATTAGTTGATCATTGGGCATTTGGATAACGGTATATATTATATTATTCAATGAAGGGCTGGGGTAGTACCGGCCTTTTGTATTTTACAACGGGGAATAAAAATAAATATTGAACTTTGGGCGTTTTGGAAAGAAAGATGAAAAAGTAAGACAGATGATCCTTGCGTAATACTCCCGACCTTGGTATAATTTTAGGCGGAATTTTTTATAAAGGAGTATCCCATGGATCTGATCAAACAAATCGCGGTTGAGCTAAAAATCGCCCCCCGCCAGGTGGAAAATACGGTTCAGTTGCTGGATGACGGGAACACTATTCCGTTCATCGCCCGTTACCGTAAAGAAGCCACTGGTGAACTGGACGAGGAAAAACTGCGGGATATCGATGAACGGTTGAAATATCTACGGAATCTGGAAGCCCGGAAAGAGGAAGTGCTGCATTCCATTGAGGAGCAGGGGAAGCTAACGCCGGAATTGGCTGCGGTGATTCAGGCGGCGGTGAAATTGACGGAAGTGGAAGATTTATATCGCCCCTACAAGCAGAAGAAGCGCACCCGGGCAATGATCGCCAAGGAACGTGGCTTGGAACCACTTGCGGATCTGATCTGGAAGCAAGAGTTGGTATCAGGTTCCGTTTCCGAGATTGTAGCGCCATTTATTAACCCGGATCAGGGGGTTGAGGATGAAAAAGCCGCTCTGGCGGGGGCTATGGATATTATTGCTGAAAAAGTGGCCGATGACCCCGGCTATCGCCAGGTATTGCGGGAATTCTTTTGGGAGACCGCCATTTTGGCTTCCGAGGCGAAACCAGCTGCCGATAAGGATAAGAAAGGCAAGAAAGCCAAGAGCGAAAAAGATATCGAAGCGGAGGAACTTGATGAGTTCCGGATGTATGCCGATTATAAAGAACTCTTCAAGAAAATTCCGCCTCACCGGATTTTGGCTTTAAATCGTGGCGAGAAGATGGAGGCTTTGAAAGTGAATTTGGGGGTGGAGAATGAGACTTCCATTACCAAGTTGAATGATATGATCATTACCAACCCGAAATCGCTCTTTACCAATGAACTGACAGAGGCTATCGCCGACGGATACAAGCGGTTGCTATTTCCTTCGTTGGAACGGGAGCTGCGCACCGCGGCCACCGAGACCGCCGAAGAGCATGCTATCAAAGTGTTCGGGTTAAATTTACGGAATTTAATCCTCCAAGCTCCGGTGAAGGGTTACCGGGTGATGGGATTGGACCCCGGCTACCGGACCGGCTGTAAAGTGGCGGTGGTGGATGAGACTGGGAAACTTCTGGAAACGGAAACGATTTACCCCCACCCGCCGGTGAACAAGCGGGATGAAACCTTGGCCATTTTAGGGAAAATGATTTTAAAACACCAGGTGCAATTGATTACCATCGGTAATGGCACCGCTTCCCGGGAGACCGAGGTGTTGGTGGCGGAGTTAATCCAATTGTTGGGCGGCGACAAGACCGCTTATTGCATTGTTAGCGAGGCCGGGGCTTCGGTTTACTCCGCCTCCAAATTAGCCAAAGAGGAATTTCCTGATTTGGATGTTTCGATACGAGGCGCCGTTTCCATCGCTCGCCGGATTCAGGATCCGTTGGCCGAATTGGTGAAGATCGATCCCAAGTCCATCGGGGTCGGGTTGTACCAGCACGATGTGGATCAGAAAAAACTTACGGATACTCTCGGCGGTGTGGTTGAGTCCTGCGTGAACTATGTTGGGGTGGATTTGAATACCGCGTCTTCTTCGTTATTGCAATATGTGGCCGGGCTCCAACCGGCGGTGGCCAAGAACGTTATTGCTTATCGGGATGAGAACGGCAAGTTTAAGAGCCGGGCTCAGTTAAAACTGGTGAAACGCCTTGGAGACCAGGCATTCATCCAGGCCGCCGGATTTTTAAAGATCGCCGATGGCGATGAACCGTTGGACGCTACTTCGGTTCACCCGGAATCTTACGAGGTTGCCCGGCAGCTTTTGAAGGAACTGGGTTTCGAGCCCAAGGATATTTTGGATAAGGATACTTTAAGCACCATCAAGCTGAAACTGCGGGAAGTCGACATTGACAAGACTGCCGCCAAATTGAACGTCGGTAAACCGACCTTGAAAGACATTATCGACGCCTTGTCCAAACCGGGCCGCGACCCCCGCGAGGATCTACCCAAGCCTATTTTCCGGAACGATGTATTGAATATGGAAGATTTGAAACCGGGCATGGTAATGACCGGTACGGTTCGGAACGTAGTAGATTTTGGCGCTTTCGTGGATATCGGGGTCAAGCAGGATGGCTTGGTGCATGTGTCGGAGTTAAGCGACAAGTTCGTAAAAGATCCCAACCAGGTGGTGGCGGTGGGTGATATTGTCGAAGTGCGGGTGGTTGAAGTGGATCTGGTCCGGAAACGGATCGCGCTGTCGATGAAGAAGGAGCCTGCCGGCGGGGAGAGCGGCGGTACGGGAAGTGCCGTGGAAAGACCGGCTGCGCAAAGGGAAGGCGCCCCAAGGAAGCCCGCCGGAAGAAAAGAACCGGCGCCACCCAAGAAACAGGAGGATTTTGGGACGACTTCACTTAGGGAAAGTTTACTCAAGGCGGGGTTTCGGGTGAAGTAAATTTAAATGTTGATATAAATGAAAGCACAATCCAAGAGTCAAGGGTTGTGCTTTTTTAGTATGTTTCAACGTTACCTGAGACTCAGTAAAGAGATAGAATTTGTACTGGACGAAATCGAGAAGATAGTTGCCGAAAGCAATGGTTTTAGTAGCGGTTATAAGGAGACAACACCGGGAACTTTGAACTTAGAAGATTTGGCGCCATATTGCACGATTTTTATAATGGATCGAGAATATCTGTGAACGAATCGCCAATGAAATTGACGGCGGCCTCTCAAAAGGGGAGGATTGGCATTGGCGATTGCTGGAAAGCATGAACCTGGAACTTCCTAAACTACGTCCGGCTATTTTTTACGAAAGATGTGATGGACCAACTTGATGAATACCGGCGCTTCCGGCATGTATTTCGCCATATGTAAAGGTTTCACATCTGATTTGGAGGAGAATTAAACCTCTCCTTGAAAGATTAGAACTGGTTTGTTCGGAAGTCGAAAGAGAAGTCAAACAGTTTATCGTTTTTTTAAACGGTGATCGGTGATCAGTGAATAGATCCTAATGAATTTCTTTAAACTTAAAACCAGCCGGTGGTTCGGCTGGTCAAAAACACTATATTGGGGAGTAAATCGGTTTACCTTGCAGTGATAAATTCCGCCGCCCAATCAAAGCCGGCGGAATCTTCATACCATTCCGGCCAATGGGAGCACCACCGGGGTACGGATACGTCCTTGACCCGATCACCGGATGGATGATAAGGTTTGATGTCGATAATGGGGGTTCCGTCTTCGGCGTCGATATAGGGGACATGGATTATTCCTTGTTCGTGGTCTATTGTCAATATTGGGGTCACCGTTAAAGCAATAGGATTGGGGCGAAGCGGGGAACGGGTAGCGAAGATCCCCATTTTTGCAGGCCCATTCTTATATGGTTGCTCGGCCTCAGTAATATTTCGATAAGTTGGGTCATCCAGCAAGTTACACCACCATAGGATATTGATATGGCTGAAATTATCCATCTCCCGCAAAGCCGGTATAAATTCTTTATTAATTTTAAGCGTAAATTGATAATCCTGGTTGGTGATATATCCGACGGGTACAATTGTAAATGATTCCATTGGGCTATATTGCCTCCTTGTTTATTTTTCGTCTTCGGTTCCTTGGAACATTTTTATCATATCCCAATCACTTCATCTTTGCTTGATCATATTTGCTCATTTAAGGAAGTTTACTTTGATATTATTTGCGATTCACGAGGCGGTAAAAATAATTTATATAATTAAACCACGATATACATGAAAAGCACGAAAAAATGATAATCCCAGGAACTAATTTCGTGTATTTTGTGACTTTCGTGGTGAATTAAAGTTTTATTTATTCAATGGGAATATAAATTTCCGACTCCGAGTCCGGGTTATCGGCGCCCTTATATCCAGCACCATAAAATTCAAAGTTATAGGGTTTAGTAAGTTGGTAATTGGATTGGGGGAGATAAGTTTGATAGATAAATTGATATGTTTGGCCTACCAGATGGGAAAGCCCATGATGTATAAAGCGGAGATACCGGGCGGTAGGAACGGTTTTTCCCACCAGTATGGAAGGAATTTCTTGCAAACTGGTTACTTCCACCGAAGGCATTACAAAGAATCCATCCATGGCAGAATTTTCCGGCCAGAAAGAGAATTGATAATACCGGACGGGCGTAATCTGGTTGGGAATAGAGTCCGATTCCGCCATGAATTTAGCCCAAGCATCAGTCACCATGGGGCTGGAATGAACCGGGATGGACAGGCCGATTAGTAAGAAGGAGTCAAGTTCCACCAGCTCAGGCGTTTTCTGTTGTTTCATATCATCTGGTTGACGGCTATTAAGGCTAATCCTTTCAAATAATGATAATTTATCAAGGGCGCTGGAACCTGCATTCCGCAATTCCAGGGGGCTGATACCGAATAGCTTTTTGAATGCCCGGCTGAATGTTTCGTGGTCCTGGTATTGAAACTCAAAGGCAATATCGCTTACTTTCCGCTGGGTGTTAAGGATGGTCTTGGCGGCTTCGGTAATCCGGCGCCGGATGATATAGTCTTTGGGAGAGTAACCGGTAACTCCCTGAAACAACCGGATAAAATGATAAAGGGAATACCCCACCTTCTGGGACAATCCGGCCACTGATATATCTTCCTGTAGATTGCTTTCGATGAAATCGACAATTTGAATGATAAGTTCACGATTGATCATTTGATAATACTCCACTTGAGTCGGATGATTACAAAACAATTCTTTTCATTTTACGGTTTTCCTTGTGGATGATTCCTAATTTTCGAAGAAATGATCAGGATAAAAAGGTGTTTTATTTTAATATAAAATGGATATATCATAAAAAGAATTAAATGGTAATGGAGAAACTATACCAAATAAGTGCCGTTTTTTTATCGTAGGGTTTGGTTTGTTGAAGATTTTCTTTTAAACGTTTTAGAATTTCCATATCAAAATCGAGATTGGCTACATTGACCAATGCTAATACAGAATTGAGGGGTTGTTTTATCCGGCCAACCTGAATAAAATCCATTCGTTCAAAAAACATTAATTTTGTGTCCGATAACCGTATGATACTCTCTTTGGGAGAGTAACCGGTACCCGGTAAACTAATATCCGATAAATATAGCGGAGAAGATTGAATGAACGACCTCAACCGGCCTAAATTCTTTGAACCGCTAATGAACGCGAATATAAACTATAAGTTGAAGGAGTAGTTATGGTTTGGGGAAATCAGCGAGTTAGTTTAGTCAAAGGTGATATCACCACCTTGAAAGTAGACGCCGTCGTCAATGCCGCTAACAATAGCCTTATGGGTGGTGGCGGAGTGGATGGAGCCATTCATAAGGCGGGGGGGCCGGAGATCCTCCGGGAGTGTATCGAAATAAGAAACCGGCAGGGCGGCTGTAAAACCGGTGAAGCTGTGGTGACTCAATCTGGAAAGCTCCCGGCGCGGTATGTTATTCATACGGTGGGGCCGGTATGGAACGGCGGCCAAAATAAAGAGGAAGCGTTACTGGCAAGTTGTTACCGGAAGTCGTTACAACTTGCGGTTCAAAATCATGTGAAGACCATTGCTTTCCCCAATATCAGCACCGGAGTATACGGTTTCCCCAAGGAAAGGGCTGCTGAAATCGCCGTAAAAACGGTTTTGGAATTTATGGGGAACGATAATACTTTAGAAATGATTATATTTGTCTGTTTTGATGAAGAGAATTACAGGATTTACTCAAATATTTTCAAAATGTGATAAAATTTATGGGAATACCGGGAAAGTTATTATGTTAAATAAAATATATACAATATTATTTTACGCTATGATTGTAACCTATGGTTTGCTTGATGATAATCAGTTTAATTCTGAATTGATATTCCATAGTAAAGCGCATTTCCGGCGCAATTCCGTTAGGATATTGCAGGGAATGGATAGATTATTGCCACTAACAGTGATTCGAAAAAAGCGGCCGGTAGAAACAAATACCGCCGCTTTTTGACACCAGGAATATAATTTTTTCTTTACCGGTTGTTTTAACAATGGGTTGATAATTAGGGGAAATTTCGTTGTTGTGTGAAATATGTAAAATTAGTGGGATTAAAGGATTGTGTATTCAACTTTATTGGACCAGACAGTAACACCGTTGATCACGGTTTTGGCCACCGCGATGTAGATTCCGGGTTTTATTTGCTTGCCAAGAACCGCTTTTCCGGTGCTGTCAAACGGAACTGACCCCAGATAATCCAATAAACTGGTGCCGGTGCCATCGGAATTGATGTTATAGAAGTCGGCCACCAGTTGAGTGGAGATAATCGGCGGCATAAAACTTAATTGGGCGGTGTAAATCATGAACGGCGGGTAGATTGCGAGCGGAGATTGCACAACGGATAATTTCATATCAGGGACGACCGGAGTCAGATCGGCGGCAAACGCCAAATTGCCAAGAGATAGAGCGAACACTAAAATGAAAATGATACTGACGATTCTTTTTTTAATCATGCTTTGTTCCTCCTGTAATTTAATGTTTTTTATTCCCCTAATTATCAACAATTGTCTATTTTAGTAATCGAAATATTGATTAAAATCAACCGATTATTAAAAATAGATATTTATATAATTCGCTGAACCCCCGAAATTTCCTGCAACCCAACGAAATAATATCGAAAAACGGGTCCGAAGCCCCAACATTAGGCAATTACAGTGATAATGATTGAAAATTGCAATCATTATCGAAAGGAGTACTATTGGTTTTGATTTTATCCATCGTATTGCGAGTAAATGAGGAACAATGGAATCAAGAGAGTATTTGTATATAAAAAATGAAGTAAAAATGCGGATTTTTTGTTATAATAAGGGCAGTGCCAACGGAGCGGTTTAAAACTGTGGCGGTTTTGTATGTTTCGCTGGTGGGGACATTTAATAAAAAAGATTGTATCAATTTGATAACATTCTAGGAGGAATCGTCATGAATTCCAAGGCGGACCAGGCGGTCGCTTGTTTTAACAATAACTTTAACTGTTCCCAGGCGGTATTTTCCACCTTTTGTGAATCGTTGGGACTGGACCCTGCCATCGCCCTTAAAATAGCCTGTGGGTTTGGAGCGGGGATGGGTTATTCCGGTGAGACTTGCGGCGCGGTTACCGGGGCATTGATGCTGATTGGCCTTAAATACGGTAAAAGCACTCCGGAAAACAATCAAGCCAAAGATAAAACCTATGCGCTGGTCCAGGAGTTTGCCAAGCGCTTCCGGGAGATCCACGGTTCGCTCAAATGTAAGGAACTTTTACCGTATGATATCAGCATTTCCGAAGAGTTGAAAAAGGCCAGGGAAGAAGGGCTTTTTGCCACGGTTTGCCCCGAGTTGGTGAAAAGCGCAGCGGCCATTGTTGAGGAAATCTTATGATACACTTATGATAACGACCTTAATTCCCTGCGATATTTATTTGAAATCATTGTCATACGTTATAAAAGCGGTGGCTTTGTTTACAATTGCTGTCACTAATTGAAGCGCGTCGGGAGTTTTAATACTATAGATACTCCTTAAAGCCGCCGCTTTATCCGCAACTGTAATATTAATTACTGGGATTGAAAGATTGGGGAAGTTAGTGATAAATAATTTGTAGTCGTAGGCAATTTTTTCAAATCCTAATTTTCTAGGCAAGGTCATAATTTCAGTGATGGTGATCGGAGAGGTAATTGGTTACACCGGTTACTTGTCCCATGAGTTTAATACATCGTCGCCATCCCGAAGCCCGGATTTTTTACGAATCTCCACTGGGATTACTAACACGCCTCGTTTTCCAATTTTCGCTACAGACATTTTTTTAAAACCTCCTGAATTTATTTTGTCGATTTCTGATTTATTTGTCAATGTTGTAATTTGCCAAAAAAAGTTTTGAACTTTTTTTACTCTGCATCCGTATTACTTACGAAGAGGTGAAGTTACAGTGAATGAACTCATCATCGAAGTGAATTCCATCAATAAGTCTTTCTCCGGTCAAAAGGTGATTGACAACCTGTCATTTGCGGTGAATCGCGGGGAGATCGTGGGTTTTTTAGGGCCCAATGGTTCGGGGAAAACCACCACCATCCGGCTTTTAAACGGGGTAATTACCCCTGACTCCGGGAAAATCATGGTTTGGGGCCTGAACCCGAACTCGTCGGGCGAAGAGATCCGGCGCCGTAGCGGGGTGATGACCGAAAGCGCCGGGTTGTATCGGAGCTTGAGCGGAATTGAAAACTTAAGATTCTTTGCTGGACTTTATGGGTTGAACAAGCCGGAAGCCCGGATTAATGAGTTGCTGGTTGATTTCGGGTTAGAAGAAGCAAAGGATAAGAAAGTGGGCGCTTACTCAACCGGTATGAAAAAACGGCTGGGGATCGCTAAAGCTTTGCTGCATTCACCGGAACTGCTGTTTCTGGATGAGCCCACCACCGGGTTGGACCCGGAAGGTACCCGGGATCTGCTTACTTATATTGAGGAGTTGAACCGGAAATATCAAGTGACCATATTTCTTTGCACCCATTTGCTGAAGCAGGTGGAGCGCTTGTGCCATAAGTTTATTTTTATTACATCCGGACAGATACTGGAAAGCGGGACATTAACGGAGATCGAAGCCAAGTACCTGGGAGAAGTCAATTTTAAAGTGGAGACTGGTCTTGAACTCCTTGGCAACCATTTTCAAGGGTTTCCCATTGTGGGCCGGGAACCGGGACATGTGGTCTTCCGGGTTGAGAACAAAGCCCGGATTCCTGAAATTTTAAAAGCCGTACTGAGTGAAACACCGGTTTACGGGGCGGAGATTATGGGCCGGGATTTGGAGACATTATATTTTAAAGTATTGGCATCAAAAAATCACTAAGAGGGTACGCTGATGGATATATGGGTCGTTAATATCGCGGAAAATAGGGATGGATTTAACCAAGTTATTGGGGGAATTTATCAATGAACAGTAAAGCAATGAACCATAAAACGATACGAAATAAATTGTTGAATTATAAGGCTTTATGGGTGGTAGCCAAGAAAGATATGAAGGCGATTGGGAGCAGTGTGCAAATTTGGCTGCCAATGTTGATTTTACCGGTGGTTTTTACGGTAATTATGCCGGGAGCCTTGATTCTCGGGATCCGGTTCAGTGGTTTGCAAGGGATGGGGAATACGGCGCAGATCATGGAGACGCTGCAAAGTTTACCGGCGGGGTCACTGCGGGATGCGATTTTATCATGGAAAGATCCGATTCAGCAATTAATCTATTTCGGTGTCAATTATTTCTTTGTGCCCTTCTTCCTGATGATCCCTCTCATGGTTGCCAGTGTGATTTCGGCGAATAGTTTCGCCGGAGAAAAGGAACAACAGACTTTGGAAAGCTTACTTTTTGCGCCGATTGACACTTTAAGCCTGTTTGTGGGAAAATTGCTGGCTTCATTCATACCGGCCATGACGCTCACCTTTTTTTGCGGCATTCTTTATGGGGTGGTGGTGAATATAACCGCTTACCCCTTGTTTCACCGGGCCATCTTTCCTGCGGTCAATTGGTTGTTTTTGATACTCTGGGTTACACCTTTTTTAAGTTTGTTCGCTACCTTCGTGAATGTCTTGATATCCGCCAAAGTGAAAGGATTTCAAGAAGCGTACCAACTCAGCGGTTTGGTTATCTTGCCGGTACTGGCGTTGTTGTTCAGCCAAATGTCCGGGGTATTGTTCCTGGATTCCGCGGTGTTATTCTGGATTGGTGTTATTCTGTTCGTGACTGACTTGTTCCTGATTAAAACCATGGGCCGTTATCTTGACCGGAATCAACTCTTTGAAAGCCAGGTGGGGTAGGAAGAGAGAAGGGTGAAGTTTGAAATACAATCAAATTCTTGGTGAGGGGGTAGCGGGTGGACGAGAAAAGGGTGATTCAACAGGCCAAACAGGGGGATAAATCGGCTCTGGCATTGCTGCTCCAGGAGAATTACCGGATTGTTTTGGGTTATTTCATGAAGATTACGCTGGATAAAAGGAACGCCGAGGACTTGACCCAGGAGACAATGTTACGGGCTATTGAGAAATTCGGGCTTTTTGATGAACGCTTCAAATTTTCAACCTGGCTAATCACCATGGGGACGAATATTTACCGGGATCAACTGAGAAAACGGGGCGCTATGCGGGAATCCATCTCCGGATCGGATGTGGAAGGGGTTCCCGACATTTCGGGATACGGCGAACCGGAATTGAAAGTGGACTTACGGGCGGCTTTGCAGGGGATGGCCGCCGAAAAAAGGATTACCATTGTGTTGCGTTATTTCCATGAATACTCGTATGAAGAAATCGCCCGGATCCTGAAAGTGCCGGTAGGTACGGTTCGTTCCAGGCTTCATAACGGGATTGATGAGTTGCAGAGGGCTTTAACCTCTTAGATACATTTTGGAAGGAGATGGCGCCGGATGAAACAATGCCGGAAAGTACGGGAACAGCTTATGGATCAATGGAGTAAAACGAAAGATTTGGAGCCGGAGAGGGTAGTTGAGACCAATGATTTGCATCGCCATCTAGCAGAATGCTTATCCTGCCGCTTGTTCCGGCAGAACTTACAAATAATCGGAAAAAACCTGGATGATTTGGGGATTTGGGCTGATGATGGAACTCTAGTTCCCGAACCGGCTTATTTTGAGAAATTAGTGAACAGTGGAACCATTAATAATCCGGTTCAATTTGGAAAAATGTCGGGAAGTCCAGTGCGTATCCGTGAGGTTTTGGGTTTTATCGCTTTGGGAGTATTAATTTTAACTGGGGCCGGTGTGGCGGTTTATCACGGGTATCTGTTGCCGGTGGGGATCGTTTTTGGTTTAACGGCCATGCAAGCGCCGGTATTCATTTTACTCCGAGAGCCGGAACAAGAAAGGGGAGAATTCGTTAATGAAGTTTAATATTTGGTTGTTTTTATTACTAGCGGTTATTTTACTATGTCAGGGAACCTGGATCTTCATCGATGCCCGGAAGCGGGGTGAAATCGCCTGGCTCTGGGGGTTGTTGGGGTTGCTTAATTTTCCATCATCATTGTTGGTCTATTTACTGGTGACTAGGAGGAAAGAATGGTTCCGAAAAAGGAATCTTTAATGATAAAGATATACAATATAGTAACAGTCTGCTTTTTCAAGAATGCTATATATTGTATATCTTATCGATTGAAAAATACTTTTTCGACGGCTTTTTTGTTTTACCGCAATAAACGAGAATCGGGCGGAGAATATGAAACCGGCTCCGATGACGAAACTGTTTCTGTTATTTCACCGTATATGACTGGCTGGATGTATATAAAACCAGGAAATTTGAGCAATTCATATATAAGGGGAAGAGGGAACTCAAGCTTTTATTCCGGCATGTAAAACTAACAATCCGTAAATAACCGCTGGGATTTTTGCCGAAGGCCGCCCGGGATATTTTGGCGGTGAGAGTATTCCCTTCAGCCTTCAATTGATACTCCACATCCGGGAAGGCTACACCGGCTTTTTGGGCAAAGGCATCCTGGACATTGGCGAAAACCACGCCGGTTTTCTTGACCTTGAGGTATTTTTCCTTACTGCCCAGCAGTTGCATCCAATAGCTTTCTTTGTCTTCATTGCTGAATCCGCTGCCAACGGCCAGGGGAATGTAACAGATGGCTTGACCGGTATATAGATTTTCCTTGGGATTGACATCGGGATTGCTAAATTTAATCGCGTAAACATGGACGAAGGGTGGGTCTTTGGTTCCGGGGGATATTTCTCCCTGAAGATTGCACTTTACGTAAATGGTTTTGTTGTCATATCCGGCGGACATACCCAGGAGGTCCAAACTATCGGCGATTGATTCGCCGGGGTTGTCAATATCCGCTATACTGGAGACCAGATTCTTGGAGGTTGGTACTGCCTGGGTGGCCACATTACCGTTTGAATCCTCGGCGCGAATGATGAAATCCACCATGGCGCCGGAAGCCATCTTTGGGATGGAGGCCGTATAGCTCTTGCCCAAGTCTTTGGACATGATAATCTCATAGGGCTTGTCGAAATTCCCGCCCACATAGTAAATCAATTTCACAGTAGTGATCTTGGCCTGATTTTTATCATCGGCTTCTGTAATCTCCACTTTCACCGGACAGGGTTCACCGGCGGTGGGTTTTTGAAATTTGATGTTGGCAATCTTCGGAAAAGTTGTTTCTGCCATGTTTTGAAACGGACTGATGTTATCGTTCTTGGACTGGTTCACTTCCTTGCCGGCGGATTCCCGGGCGGCGAGGGTATAATCAACCGCATTGAAAAGACATGTGGCGAATAACAGAAGTACTGTAAACTTCATCCATGATGTTTTTGCTCTCATTTCATTACCTCCATAATCGAATGATTATCACTCATATTAGTTTTCGTTTTATTGGGTAATCATCTTTATAAATATTTTATATCATATCATTTGTTATGGATTATTTAAATTCCCGAATGACTTTCCCATCATGGATAACTAATTTATTCTGGCTCCATTGATGAGAATTCCATCGTTAAGGACAATAATCTGGTTCAAGCTTTCCATCGGCATCGTCTTCCAATCTGTCTAAAATTCATTGATTTCCGGGCTAATTCTTTTAAAGAATTACCCATTAAAGGTTGATTTGCTTAATTTTTAAATTGCCGCTTACAATGCCTCTTTTAAAAATATCTCTATATCTTGGTGACATTTATCCCAGTTTAAGCCGGAATTATCGATAAACAACTTCTTGAATGGCAATGTTTTAAAAATATCCACCTCAAGTGTTCTTAATGCTTCATAAAACTTAACCAACCCTTCGAATCCCTCTAATTGATGTACTTTACCGTACTCCTGTTGAGTAACGTATCCAATAACAAAGTCCAGCCATTCTTTGGGGCGTTCTGGAATTACTTTTTCAAATGTTTTTTTAACGCTGTCCTGATATAGAAAGATTAAATCCCTATCTTTATTGTATTTCAATAATAAATTGTCATATTCCGCATCATCAAGACAGGCAACACTTTCATAGTCAGCCGGATGATCCAGATTACCTTCTTGATAAAGAATGGATTGGATATGGTTTTTATCAAGTAATTCCTTTATAAACGATGCTGTTAAAGACTTTCCGGTACCTGGAATACCTTCAACAATGATTAATTCAGTCTTCATTTTATGACCTCAAACTTTTTTATAGCCCTGGAAACTTCGGTTTTACAAGATCTGAAGAAATGATTGTAATGTATCCAAATGACATAACACAGTTTTCGACTATATGGATTATAGCTCTTTTAAATAAATCCGGCTGGGTTGGCCACTGAACAAATCGATGCCATCCTCAATCCGTTTCCAACCGTATTTTTCATAATATCCATCATGGTGCGTAGTCAAATATAAGTTTGAAGAACCTGCTTTTTTCGTTTCTTGTTCCACATGTTTCATTAACAAATTACCATACTGGTTGCCGCGTTCGGTTTCAGCCACATACAAACAGGCCATCCACGGATATAAGTCATGGCGGCTGATAAAGTCATTGGTTATTAACGCGCTACAACCGATTATCTCTTCGTTTTTAAGCAACAAAAAAAATTGGGGTAACGGTTTCCCCGGCAATGAAGAATGATGGATGGCATCCTTGTAAAATGAATAATTTTGTTCGCTTCCCCATATTCCGTGGATGTAATCCACCGCTTTATCGATTCCGGGGCCGTATTCCTTAACATTTACGATTTCTAACATCATCTGCTCCTCAATCTTTCGTTTTTTATAGCAATATCTTCATTGTTCATGATTCTTAAGTCCATTATTCCGCGATTTTCTCGGTTTTAAAATAGAGTTCAAAACTGTTTGAACCAAATGATAGAATATGGTATTGTCTCAATCGATATACTCTATCAAACCAATTTTTTTAAAACTTATTCGTTGCAATACTGAAACTTCCTGCTTTTGGTGATTCTTAAGTCCAAGTACTTTCATATTCTCCTGATCAAATCCTGATGCCATATTCCCGGCGCTTACCCGGAAGATAATCGAGTTACAATCCAAATATCTTTTTTCACTTGGAGGAAATCTTTTTTACAAAGCGAAAATAATATACCTCGGTTAGTTAAGCCACAGTGAAAATTTTGAAAAGTGAGGAAATAATATTCATGCCAAAGCGTAACGATATTCACAAAGTAATGATTATTGGTTCGGGGCCGATTATTATCGGGCAGGCCTGTGAATTCGACTATTCGGGAACACAAGCCTGTAAAGCCCTGCGAAAACTGGGATATCAGATAGTGTTGGTGAATTCCAATCCGGCCACCATTATGACCGATCCGGGGATGGCGGATATTACTTATATCGAACCCTTGAACTTAAAAACAATCACCGAGATCATCGCCAAGGAGCGGCCCGATGCCCTGCTGCCGAACTTGGGTGGACAGTCCGCGTTGAACCTCTGCTCGGAACTGGCTAAGGCCGGGGTTTTGGAGAAATATGATGTGAAAGTAATCGGGGTCCAAGTCGATGCCATCGAACGGGGCGAAGATCGGATTGCTTTCAAAGAGACTATGAACCGGCTGGGCATTGAGATGCCACAGAGTAAACCGGCTTATAGCGTGGAAGAAGCGGAGAAGATTGCCGCCGAGCTGGGATATCCGGTGGTGATTCGCCCGGCTTATACCATGGGTGGAACCGGAGGCGGTTTGGTTTATAACATTGAAGAATTACGGGCAATTGCCACCCGGGGAATCGCCGCCAGCCTGGTGGGGCAGATTCTGGTGGAAGAGTCGGTACTGGGTTGGGAGGAATTGGAACTCGAAGTAGTCCGGGACGCCAATAACCGGATGATTACAGTGTGTTTCATTGAAAATGTGGACGCCATGGGAGTTCATACCGGAGATTCCTACTGTACGGCGCCGATGATGACCATCAGTCTGGAGCTTCAGCAAAAATTGCAAAAGTATGCCTATAATATCGTCGAAGCCATCCAGGTTATCGGCGGGACCAATGTTCAGTTCGCTCACGATCCCAAGACGGGGCGGGTGGTGGTTATCGAGATCAACCCCCGGACTTCCCGTTCTTCGGCTCTGGCCTCGAAAGCCACCGGGTTTCCCATTGCCCTAATCTCTTCCATGTTGGCGGCGGGACTTACTTTGGATGAAATTCCTTATTGGCGTGATAAAACTCTTGATAAATATACGCCTTCCGGCGATTACGTGGTAGTCAAGTTTGCCCGCTGGGCTTTTGAGAAGTTCAAAGGCTCCCAGGACAAACTCGGCACCCAAATGCGGGCGGTGGGCGAAGTCATGAGCATCGGGAAGAATTATAAGGAAGCGTTTCAAAAATCCATTCGTTCCTTGGAGAATAACCGGTATGGACTGGGATTTGTCAAGAATTTTCATGAGCGTTCTTTAGCGGAACTTATGGAAATGTTGCGGGAGCCCTCCAGTGAACGGCAGTTCATCATGTACGAAGCATTGCGGAAAGGGGCTACACCGGAGGAACTTCACCAGCTAACCCATATCAAGGGCTGGTTTATCCAGCAGATGCGGGAGTTGGTCCAACTTGAGGAAGAGATGTTGAAATTCAAGGGCCAGAAGCTGCCGGACGAGCTTTTGATCAAGGCCAAAAAGGATGGTTTCGCTGATCGTTATCTGGCCACAATTTTAGGAATTCCCGAAACCGATATCCGCAACCAGCGAATCGCCTTAAAGGTGGAGGAAGGCTGGGAGCCGGTCCCGGTTAGCGGAGTGGAGAATGCGGCTTATTACTTCTCCACCTATAACGCGCCGGATAAGACCACGGCCGTTTCCGGCCGGAAGGTGATGGTGCTGGGTGGGGGGCCCAACCGGATTGGACAGGGCATCGAGTTTGACTATTGTTGTGTTCATGCCGCCTTTGCCTTACGGGATGAGGGGCTGGAGTCGATTATCGTCAATTGTAACCCGGAAACGGTTTCCACGGATTATGACACTTCTAATAAATTGTACTTCGAACCGCTGACTGTGGAAGATGTGCTAAGTATCTATCAGAAAGAGAAACCGGAAGGAGTCATCGTGCAGTTTGGCGGCCAGACTCCGTTAAATATCGCAAGTGAACTGGCGCGGTTGGGAGTAAAAATACTGGGTACTTCGCCGGAAGCCATTGACCTGGCCGAAGATCGGGACCGGTTCCGCAGTATGATGGACGTTTTAGGAATTCCCATGCCGGAATCGGGCATGGCTGCTGATTTGGATGAGGCCCTGGCCCTGGCAAAGCGAATCGGTTATCCCTTGATGCTCCGGCCATCCTACGTTTTGGGTGGGAGGGGTATGGAAGTCGTTTATGATGAGCAGATGCTTCGGGAATATGTGGCCAATGCGGTGAATGTCACCCCGGAACGGCCCATCCTGATCGACAAGTTTTTGGAAAATGCCATTGAAGCCGAGGCGGACGCCATTGCCGACGGTACCGACGCTTTCGTTCCGGCGGTAATGGAACATATTGAACTGGCCGGGATTCACTCCGGCGACTCCGCTTGTGTGATACCGCCCATCAGTATCCCGGCCAAGCATCTGGCCACCATCCGTGAGTATACCAAAAAAATTGCCATGGAACTGAAAGTGGTGGGTTTAATGAATATGCAATACGCCATCGCGGGGGATAAAGTATATGTCTTGGAGGCCAACCCACGAGCTTCACGGACCGTGCCGCTGGTTTCCAAGGTCTGCAATATTTCCATGGCCCGGATTGCCACCCAGATCATGCTGGGGAAAAAGTTAAGCGACTTTGACTTGAGGTCCAGGGACATTCCCCATTTTGGAGTCAAAGAAGCGGTCTTTCCCTTCAATATGTTCCCGGAAGTCGATCCATTGCTGGGACCGGAAATGCGTTCCACCGGAGAAGTATTGGGACTCGCCGACTCATTCGGCCTGGCCTTCTTCAAGGCCCAGGAGGCTACGCAGCAGATTTTACCGACCGCAGGAACGGCACTGCTCAGTGTAGCCGAACATGACCGCCCGGCGGTTCTTGAAGTAGCCCGGGAGTTTTCGAAACTTGGGTTCAAAATCAAGGCCACCAAAGGCACCCATGCTTTCCTGACCAGTCAGGGAATTGCCGCCGAACAGATTAACAAGTTAAATGAAGGCCGGCCCAATATTGTGGACGGGATTATGAACCGGGAGATTAATCTGGTGATCAACACCCCCATCGGCAAACGGGGCCAGCAGGATGATTCCTATATCCGGAAAACGGCCATTAAATATAAGGTTCCTTATATCACCACTTTGGCGGCGGCCATGGCCACCGCGAAGGGTATCGCGGCCTACCGGGAAAAACGGGCCGAAGTGAAATCGTTACAGGATTATCACCGGGATATTCAATGAATGAAATCCCGGCCGGTATGTAAAATTGAAGGATACGGTCCATGTAAGATGAGGGCTGTATCCTTTTTTATTTCTCCTTTTTTCGATACCAATAACGATAAATTTCTGTAAATCCTAGTTTTTGATAAAGATTTTCCGCCGGAGTGTTGCCCACCACTACCGCCAGGTAAGCATTGTGAACCCCCTGTTCGAAAGCGG
>JAEZJQ010000064.1 GCA_023436305.1 Bacillota bacterium | reverse complement strand
ACTATTGGCTCTTACCCGAAACCCATAAATCCCTTACACTCATATTCTTTATGTTTCCTTTTCGAATCCGTGTAAAAAATCTGTTAACCCTTCAATCTCCCTCTTGTCTACCCAACCAATTTAGGTTAAAATATATAAAATCAATCAATTTAATAGGCAACCTTCAGGGCTCGGTTAATTTCCGAACCGGCGGTAATCGTTACGCGTACTGTATGCGCGAAGCGTAGCCCGCGAGCTAATAACAGCAAAAAGCAGTTTTCAGCTAACGCTGTTCTTTGGCAGATTTGGTGTGATTCCAAAGCCGACAGTAAAGTCTGGATGGAAGAGGGTTTTACGATGATTCTGTTGTTCTGAAGGAGACGCCCCCACGTCTCCTATTTTATTTTAAGAAGGGTTATCCATGAATTCGGACTCATCCCCCCGTAGCTTTATGAAACGGGCTATGGAATTAAGTGAAAAAGGGGCCTCCCTGACCCACCCCAACCCCATGGTTGGCGCGGTCATTGTGAAGGATGGCCGGATCATCGGTGAAGGCTGGCATCATGGTCCCGGGCTGCCTCACGCCGAAGTTGAGGCTTTAAAATCATGCCGCGAAGATCCGGCCGGAGCCACCTTATACGTCACCTTGGAGCCATGCAATCACTGGGGCCGGACTCCCCCTTGCACCGGGGCCATCATCGACGCCCGGATCGCCGAGGTTCAAATTGCCGTCCGGGATACCAATTGCCGGGTCGCTGGAGGAGGAGCCGTTAGACTAACGGAAGCAGGAATCAAGGTCGAAATTGGCTTATGCCGGGATGAAGCTTTGGAGATCAATCGTTCCTTTTTCCATCATTGCCATACCGGCCGGCCCTGGGTGATCATGAAAACCGCCGCCAGTCTGGACGGCAAGATCGCCACCGCCGGAGGCGAATCCCGCTGGATCACCGGAGAACCGGCCCGCCGTCTGGTCCATCAACTCCGGTCGCAAGTTGGGGCGGTTCTCATCGGCAGCGGAACTATGCTCGCCGACGACCCGGAACTAACCAACCGGCTTTATGAGCCGGTAGCCCGGCAGCCGTTAAAAGTCGTCCTCGACAGTGCATTAAAAATACCGCTTACCGGTAAACTGATTAAAAATAATCCTAAAGATTTGCTGTTGTTTTGTACCGAAGATGCTCCGGCCGCTAAGATAAGAGAGTTAGAGAGCTTGGGGGTCCGGGTCTACCGGCAGTCAGGTTTTGGCCGTGTGAATATTCCGGAAGTACTGGATGTTTTGGGTTCTCAAGGGATCCAGTCACTGCTGGTGGAAGGTGGCGCTGAAATTTTTGCCGGTTTCCTGAAAGGCGATTTCGTCAATGAATTTTACCTGATGTATGCTCCGTTTTTCATCGGTGGAGCCGCTGCCAAAGGAGTCATTGGCGGTTCCGGGATTCTAAGATTGCAAGACGCCCCCCGACTTACGATTAAGTCGCTTTCCCGGGTGGGTGAAGATATTTTAATACACTCCTATAAGGAGGAACCAACCACTTGTTTACCGGTTTAGTCAAAGACGTCGGGACCGTCATCGAAAAAAAAACGGGCAGTGAAACCGCTTCATTGAGGATCGGCGCCGGACTTGTTTCCGAACTGAACCTGGGCGATAGTATCGCCGTTAACGGGGTCTGCCTTACCGTGGCGGCTTTAAGCGCGGATTGGTTTCAAGCCGATATGATGCCGGAAACCCTGAAAGCCACCAATCTGCAATATTTACAGCCCGGTGAACGGGTGAACCTGGAACCGGCGTTAACCTTACGCGATCATTTGGGAGGACACCTGGTTAGCGGCCATGTGGATTGTATCGGGCAGGTTATCAAAATTCAGCCGGAACGTAATGCCCTGATCCTTCAAGTCAAGGTACCGGTGGAATTGATGAAATTTATCGCCGTCAAAGGTTCCATCGCTATCGACGGCGTAAGTTTAACCGTCCAGAGCGTCACCGGAAACACCTTTACCGTCTCATTAATTCCGCACACCGCCCAGGCAACCACCCTGCGACACTTGAAGCTGAATGACCGGGTGAATATTGAAGCGGATATGCTGGCCAGATACGTGGTCAATCTATGGGAAACCAAGTCCAAGACCGGACTTAGCGCCGATTTTTTAGCCGAACACGGATTTAAATAAATTGAAAGGGAGGTTAGCAACGATGAATTCAATAATCGAAGCCATTGAAGATATTCGAGCCGGCAAGATGGTCATCGTGGTCGATGATGAGAGCCGGGAAAACGAAGGGGATCTGGTCATGGCCGCCGCCAAAGTCACCCCGGAAGATGTCAATTTTATCGTAAAAAACGCCCGGGGATTGCTATGCGTGGCTATTACCGCGGAACGGGCGGGGAAACTGGAAATTCCATTGATGGTTCCTAAAAATTCCGAACATATGGGTACCGCTTTTGCGGTTACAGTGGATCATAAGACCGTCACCACCGGAATTTCAGCCCGGGAACGGGCTGCCACCATCAAAGCCCTGGCCGACCCGGACGCTCAACCGGATGATTTCTTGCGGCCCGGGCATATCTCCCCGCTCATCGCCAAACCCGGCGGCGTTCTGGTTAGAGCCGGGCACACGGAGGCTTCCGTGGATTTGGCCCGGCTGGCCGGACTGGAACCGGCCGGAGTCATCTGCGAAATCATGAACGAAGACGGTACCATGGCCCGTCGGCCCGATCTGGAGATTTTGGCTCAAAAATACGGCTTTACGATCGTCAGTGTGGCCGATCTCATATCCTACCGCTACAACCAGGACCAGCTGGTCAAACGGGAGGCTGAAACTACCCTCCCCAATCAATACGGTGTTTTCCGGATGATTGGTTACTCATCCTTTAACAGCCAGGAGAGCGTGGCTTTGGTTTATGGTGATTTGGAGGGTAAAATACCGCTGGTACGGGTCCATTCCGAGTGTTTAACCGGCGACGCCTTCGGCTCCCACCGTTGCGATTGCGGCGAACAATTGGATAGATCCATGGAAATGGTGGTCGCTGAAGGGGCGGGGGTAATCCTTTATTTACGCCAGGAAGGCCGGGGTATCGGCCTGCTCAATAAATTGAAAGCTTACCAGCTTCAGGATCAAGGCCTGGATACGGTGGAAGCCAATGAAAAACTAGGATTCAATGCCGATTTAAGGGAATACGGTATCGGAGCTCAAATATTACGGGATCTGGGTTTAACTAAAGTCAGGATTCTTACCAATAATCCCCGTAAACTAGTGGGCTTATACGGTTACGGACTGGAAATCGTCGAACGAGTCCCGATCAATATTAAACCCCGGCCCGCCAACCGCTTTTATTTAGAAACCAAACGAGAAAAAATGGGACATTTATTGGAGGTTGATATCGAATGAAAATTATTGAAGGGAAACTGGTCGGACGGGATGTAAACATAGCCATTATCGTCAGCCGTTTTAACCACTTTATCACCCAGCACCTGCTGGACGGCGCCTTGGATGCCTTACAACGGCATGGGATCAATGATGACAAACTCACAGTGGTTTGGGTTCCGGGCGCTTTCGAAATTCCTCTCATCGCCAAGAAACTGGCCCAATCGAAGCAATATCAAGCCGTTATTTGCCTGGGCGCCGTCATCCGTGGTTCCACTCCCCACTTTGATTACGTAGCCGCCGAAGTCTCCAAAGGCGTCGCCTCCGTAGGCCTGGAAACCGGAGTTCCGGTGGTCTTCGGCGTAATCACCACCGATAATATCGAGCAAGCCGTGGAACGCGCCGGAACCAAATCCGGTAATAAAGGTTGGGATGCCGCTTTAACTGCCCTGGAACTGGTGGATCTCAACGCCCAACTTTAACCCGTTCGACTTTTTTAAATAGTGGGGTGGTTCGATGAAATATGGAAGGTTATCGGTAATCATTATTTTCATCGTATTCGTTTCCTTAATTTTCCCCTGGAGTACGGGATATGGCCAATCGTTCTTCGATTCCTTGACTCTCGGTTTGGAAAAACAGATCGGAGCCGAAAGTTACCAGGATATCTCCACCCAGAGTCAAGTGATTGAACTCCCCAAAGAACAGATGAAACATTTGCGGAGGATTTTTCAGCGTTTGGTGGATACTTCTTCCCGGAAGGGCGAATTGGAGTTTAATCTTTCCGTAGTCAAGGACGATTCCGTTAACGCGTTTGCGCTGCCCGGTGGTTATGTTTTCGTACATACCGGGCTGCTTTCTTTTGCCAGGACCGACGGGGAACTGGCCGGTGTATTGGCTCACGAAATCGCTCACATCGACCGCCGCCACGGCATGAAGGCCGTTGGCCGGGCCGTTGGATTATCATTACTGTTACAGCTTGTTGTAAATAATAAAGACAACAATACCCAGGAACAGATCCGGAAAATCGGCGGCGTCGCCATCAATCTATCCCAACTGGGTTACAGCCGCGAAAACGAATACGAAGCCGACCGGTTCGCGGTTACGTTTATGACTGGAGCCGGTTACCAAAAACAAGAACTGGCCAATTTCTTCCGCCGCCTCGAAACCAAAAGCGGTTCCGGACCCGCTTTTCTGCAGTTTTTATCGACCCATCCCCCGTCAAGTGAGCGGATCAATAGAATTGAAGCAATGAGATAATTTACTCCAAGTGGTAAATACGGTATAATAATATAAACTGAAGCTCATTTTCATCTCACCCACCGGTTCTAACGATTCAGCGAATATGATACATTTTACAATGAAAGTAGGTAGAATCTGTATGAATCCAAAACAAAAAGCCCTCCACACCCAATTTGGCATTTACCGTTCCTTGATTTTCCCGGTTCTAATTATTTTAATCATGATTTCCACCAATGTTTTTGCGGAAGCGAACCGTCCGCAAATTATAATTACACCGGGTGAAGCCATGATGGATCAAAAAGTAACCATCCGGCTGCAGAATTTTATACCCGACCAAGTCGTTACCTTACATACCCGGCTCAGTTATCAAGGAGATCAATGGACATCCCACGCCACCTATCGCGTGAACAGCCAAGGAATAATAGACTTAAATACACAGCCATCCTTGAGCGGGTCTTATCGAGGAGTTGAGCCCATGGGGTTATTCTGGTCACTGGCTCCGGTAGAGGAGAAACTGGGCGAACGGGCGGCCAATATCATGCAAATTACCGCTACCATTAACAATCATCTCATGGCGGCCGGAGAATTTCTTCCCATATTAGTCAAACCCGGAGTCGTTAAAAAAATGGTCCGCAGCAATGGTTTAGTGGGTACGTTTTATTATCCGAAAGCTCCCGGGCTATATCCAAGCGTAATCATTTTAGACGGCCCGGAAGGAGGGCTCAACGAAACCCAGGCGGCCACATTGGCGGCCCACGGCTATGTAACCTTAGCCCTGGCCTATTCCGGAGTCGAAAGACTGCCCCGACAATTAAATAAAATTCCGTTGGAATACTTTGAAACAGCTATTAATTGGCTTCAATCGCAAGATATGGTTGCCAAAGACAAAATTGCGGTTCTGGGAACCTCCAAAGGGGCCGAACTGGGGCTGTTGTTGGGTGCTAATTTTCCGGTAATCCGGGCGGTGGTGGCCTACTCACCCAGCGCCGTGGTCTGGCAGAGTCCGGACTCCTCCAACAATACTCCCGCCTCTTCCTGGACTTATCGCGGGAAACAATTGCCGTATTTAACCTTTCAGAATTCATTATTCAGCAGCTTACGGTCGAAAATCCCCTATAAAGAAAGCCTGAATAACAAGGAAGCCGTACAGAAAGCCACGATTCCGGTTGAAAAAATCAATGGTCCCATATTATTAATAACCGGCCGGGATGATCAAGTCTGGCCCTCGACACAAATGGCCCAATCAATTATCAAGCGGCTTAAGAAAAACAACCATCCCTATCCGGACAAACACCTCTCCTACCGGGAAGCCGGTCATATTTTCAAGCTTTTCTACCTGCCTTCCTCCACTTTCTCCAAGCCGAAGAGCAATTTCGGGGGAACCCTGAAAAGCAATTATCAAGCCGGGTGGAATTCTTGGGAACAAGTGGTCCGCTTTCTGGACAAAGCTTTGAAAACCAGTGTAAAATAACCTGTAATTACGCGGACTAAAAAAAGATTATCGTATTCGAAACCACATTGAATCGATTGGACAACCCCATAATATTAAACTAAATTCATATATCGTTTAGAGCGCGCACATGCGCGCGAAATCACCGGTGCAATACGCCGGTGATTTAATTTTTCCAAGAGTTTCATAATTATCATTAATATCCAACCATATTCAACAAATATTTGGTAAGAAATAATATTCGTCTTTAATGCTTCATAGAAGGAAATTCTTTCTGCTGAGTAGAATCAAAATTAACAATGGATTGAACCATAAGAAAATACTCTATTGTAAATTGTTATATAATAAATGCAAGGAAAGGATTAACGGATATGTCACCTTCAATGAACGAAACCTTGAAAACCATTGCTGACCGTCATAGTGTCCGGATTTTTAAAGATATTCCACCCTCCAATGACTTAATCGAACAAGTTTTGAATGCGGCCAATTTAGCTCCATCCGCTCACAACCAACAATCCTGGCGTTTCATTATCATCACCGGAGATAAGAAAAGAAAATTAACTGAACTGACCACCGAAAAAGCCGCCACATTCCCCCGCCCCACGGCGGTGTTGCTGCGGATGGCCGCCCGCTCCATCGCCAGCGCTCCCGTAGTCATTGGAATCGCTAACACCGGGGATCTTATCAAACACGGGGGTGAACTATTCGGTTTGGGCAACGACAATGTGGCCGATTTTTTCAGAACCATGGAGATCCAGAGTTCGGCGGCGGCGGTGCAAAATTTATTATTAGCCGCAACCTCGCTGGGATTGGCCACAGTTTGGCTAGGTATCCTGTTTCTCATCAAAGATGATGTTTTGAAATTATTGGATGAACCCCAAGGCGAGTTTATGGCAGTGGTGCCCATGGGCTACCCGGAACGGGAAGTGAATGGACCCAGAAAAAAACCATTACAGGCCATTGTGAAATATATGGATTGACTTAACCTCATTCTGAATCCTAGAAAAACCGGCAAGTTCAAGAATTTCTTCTTCGAAAACTTGCCGGCTTTTCATTTCACCAACGTTGATGAACGTCCTGTTTAATATATCTTTCATAGATTTCTTTTACTTTCGCCATTTGGGCTTCGGTAAGCGGCGGTAGATTGGCGGCGGTTATGTTTTGTTCAACCTGGGAACGGTTTTTCGCCCCCGGGATAATACAACTGATTTCCGGGAACATCAAAATCCACCGCAACGCCAATTGAGCCATGGTAGTACCCTCCGGTACCAATTTGTTTAATTCCGCCACAGCCGCCAATCCCTTTTCAAAATCGATTCCCGAAAAAGTCTCGCCTTGATCAAAAGCTTTTCCGTGGCGGTTGAAATTCCGGTGATCATCCGCCGCAAATGTCGAATCAACAGTCATTTTACCAGATAGAAGACCACTGGCCAAAGGTACCCGGGCAATAACAGCCACCTGCCTCCGGGAACACTCCGCTAAAAACTTTTCCGCCGGACGATGCCGGAACATATTAAAGATAATCTGTACGGATTGAACATTGGGAAACTCCAGCGCCTTCAGACCTTCTTCGACTTTCTCCACACTCACCCCATAATAACGAATCTTGCCCGCTTTTACCAATTCGTCCATAATCGCGAAAACTTCCGGCCGGTAATAAATTTCAGTCGGCGGACAATGAAGTTGTACCAGATCCAGGGTTTCCACATCAAGATTCTGAAGGCTTCTCTCAATGAAAGCCGTCAGGTTTTGTTTATTATACCCTGCTGCCACGTGAGGATCAAGCCGGCGGCCCGCCTTGGTGGCCACGATTATATTTTCTTTACGCTCTTTGAGGACTTTGCTGATTAAACACTCGCTCCGCCCATCCCCGTAAACATCCGCCGTATCAATAAAATTCACTCCCAGATCAATCGCCCGCCGCAAAGCGTCCAACGACTCCTCATCTTTGACCGCTCCCCACGAACCTCCAATCGCCCATGTCCCAAAACTAATCTCACTGACTTTCCATCCCGTCCTCCCAAATTCCCGGTAATTCATCTAAATACCTCCTATTTATATAATCTTACATCTTCAATCAAAAGATGATAAACCCATAGTTTAAAGTCAAACCATTCAAATAAATTATACCCTATTCAATTCCAAATGGATATTTGTTCTTAAAGTTTTCACGGTTTTCATTGAACAACCAACGCCTCTCATACCGGTTGTATATGAACCCGTATTCCTTTCGCTATCGAAAATGTTACAAAAAGGTTTCTGTCTAAAAAAATATTCTAAATACGGGAAGATATACAATATATATATAATCGGATTGAAAATTATATATGATATATTCGAACCGTTTACGATACTTTTTGGGACAGCTCTTTTTTTATTGGTATAGGAGTCTGTGTGGCTAATCGGTTTTCAAAGCGTATTTAGTATCAAGTAACATATTCTAATACAATATATAGTGGTTTTGAGTTATTACAACGTGTTACGCGCACAGACTCCTAGTTAGGAATAAATCTTTGCTTTGACATTTCCCGGACGGATCAGTTAAAATACTAACGAAGTCCAAACAATAAAATGATTTCACGTGAGGGACAATGAGTATTTTAACTGTAGAAAATGTCAGTCATGGGTTTGGAGCCCGCAAGATTTTGGAAAACGCTTCTTTCCGGTTGCTTAAGGGAGAACACATCGGTTTAATCGGAGCCAATGGAGAAGGAAAATCAACCTTTTTAAATATCATCATTGGAAATCTGACTCCGGACCAGGGGAAGGTCGAATGGTGCAACCGGATCACCACCGGATACCTTGATCAGTATACTGTTCTGACCAAGGGCAAGAGTATCCGGGAAGTTTTGCGGGAGGCATTTCAAGCCATGTTCGACCTGGAACAGGAAATGTTGCAAATCTATGAAAAGATGGCCAACGCCTCCGAAAGCGAATTGGGAGCTATGATGGAAGATGTGGGTGATATTCAGAGCATGCTGGAACACAGTGGGTTCTATATCATTGACTCCAAAATCGAAGAGGTGGCTAATGGTTTGGGACTGAATGAGATCGGCCTGGACAAGGATGTCTCCGACCTGAGTGGAGGGCAAAGGGCCAAGGTATTGCTCACCAAATTGCTCCTGCAAAACCCGATGATTTTAATCATGGATGAACCCACCAACTTTCTCGATGTGAATCATATTAACTGGCTGAAAAATTATCTAAAAAATTATGAAAATGCTTTCATTCTGGTATCTCATGATATCCCCTTTCTCAATGAAGTGGTCAACGTAATCTACCATGTGGAGAACGCCTCGCTGACCAAATATACCGGTAACTATGACGCTTTTCAGCAAATGTACCAACTAAAAAAAGAGCAAAATCAGAAGGCTTTCGAGAAACAACAAAAGGAAATCGAACGGTTGGAGGATTTTGTGGCCCGTAATAAAGCCCGGGCCGCTACTGCCAATTTGGCCAAAAGCCGGCAAAAGAAACTGGATAAAATGGAGGTCATCGAGAAAGACCGGGTAAGGATCAAACCGGTATTTAAGTTCCGGGAAGCAAGAACCCCCGGGAAATATATTTTCCAAGCCACCGGTCTGGTTTTGGGCTATGATGAGCCGCTGACAAAACCGCTCAATCTGGTTTTGGAGCGCGGAAAAAAAGTGGCCATCAAGGGAGTCAATGGCCTCGGCAAGTCAACCTTGTTAAAAACGTTGCTGGGAATCCAAAAACCGTTTTCAGGATTCGTCAAACAGGATGAAATGGTGGTCCCGGGATATTTTGAGCAGGAATCCGGCGACGATAACAGTAATACTGCTTTGGAGGAAGTATGGAACCAATTCCCGGGTTTGGGAAATGCGGAGGTACGGGGCGCCCTGGCGGGATGCGGCTTGACCAGGGAGCATATCACCACTCAGATGAAAGTATTGAGCGGTGGTGAAAACGCCAAGGTCCGGTTATGCAAATTAATGCTCAAGGATATCAATTGGCTGGTCCTGGATGAACCCACCAACCACCTGGATCGGGACGCCAAGGAAGAATTGAAAAAAGCTTTGCGGGAATTTAAAGGCACCATTGTCGTGGTTAGCCACGAGCCGGAGTTTTATGAGGATTGGGTCACCGAGGTTTGGAATGTTGAGGATTGGACGACAAAGATTGTTTAGTTCCGAAGAACCGCGCTCCGGCATGACGAAATATGAAATATCAGTGAATGTCTAAAAACAAATCAAAATGGTGAACTTAAATTCGATATCCGTGATTGCCGAAAAAATAATGATCGAAAGGGAGATTCAAGTGCCGGAACTGGAAACCATCTTAATTAATCTATGGAAGCATTTCGGAAAAATCGCCGAATTACCTCATAGCCCGGGTAAGGAAGACCCGGTACGGGATTACATTTACCAATTTGCAAACGGATTAAGCAATGTGAAGATTAAATTTTATGAAAAGGACGCCAAGGAACCCGGCCGCCGGATCATGGTTCTCCAAAAAAATCCCGCCCAAAAACCCCGGTTTATATTACAAGCCCATCTGGATATGGTCTGCACCCCACCCGATATGAAATTCCCTTTGCATTTCAACGATGAGGGCGGGTGGCGTAGCGCCCTGGATGACAACGGCTGTAAATCAACGCTGGGAGCCGATGATGGACTCGGTGTGGCCGCGGCGCTGGCATTGCTGGAAAGTGATGATGACACCGGCTTTGAATGCTTTTTTACCGTTGAGGAAGAAACCACCATGGGCGGTGCCGCCGCTTTTGAGCCGGATTTGCTTGAGGCCCGAACTCTGCTTAATATCGACTCCGAGGACGTGGACACCATCACCTACGGTTGCGCCGGCGGCATGGAAACCCATTTCAGCCTGCCGGTGACCCCGGAACCTGTTTCCCCGGGAACGGATTATGTGGAATTGAAAATCTCAGGCCTTCGCGGCGGCCATTCGGCAATGTGTATCAATATGGGCCGGCTGAATGCCATCAAAGCCTTAATTCACTGTCTGAAACCACTCCAGGGAAAATATGAATTCAATCTGGTGAACTTAAACGGCGGCAATGCCAAAAACGCCATTCCCATGGAAGCTGCTTGCGGAATTATCATTGCTGAAGCTGATAGTGTTCATTTTCTACAAGATCTGGATGCCGCTTGCCGGAAACTTGCCGCCCGATATAAGACCAATGAACCCAATTTCAAGCACCAGATCCGCCGGGAATTAAATCCACCCCGGTCCATGCTTACCATTGAGACCACCCGGCGGGTGATTGAGATTATATCCTGGCTGCCCCACGGGGTGATTAAAATGGACCCCAATCTGTCTTCGGCCGTTATGACTTCAAATAATTTAGGCATTGCCGGAATGGATCAGTCACATATCTTCCTGTGCTGTTTTCACCGGAGTTCGAGCCCCGGGGAGTTGGAACGGGTAAGTCAAATCCTTGAAACCATCAGCAATTTTTATAGTTGGGAAATGAAGCGGGGTGCTTCTTTCCTGCCCTGGGTGCCCAATGAATCTTCACCTCTGTTAAAACTGGTGACAGATGTGTATGGGGCCAAAGCCATTGTTGAAGTAACTCACGGCGGATTGGAATGCGGCTATATTTACCAAAAATACAATGGCGCCATGGACTGCATCTCCATCGGTCCGACCATACGCGACCCGCATTCGGTGAATGAACGGGTAGACATTAACAGTGTCAAGGTCTTTATGGAACGCTTAATCCAAATCATTGAAAAAATCAAACACTCTTAAGTCAAAATAGCGGCCTCACCATGTACCGGTGACATTTTCATCACAATACGGTAAATCATCTTCATTGTGAAATCTTGGAATCACCAAATAAAACCGGTTATCGGTTTCTTCAACGACAATTAATTCGAGACCGGGAGGAAGCGTGATATTAAAATATTCCTGGATGGCATTTTGGGGATTGCTGATTAGTTTTTGCCGGTAGATTTGATCCGTCATTGCTTTCTCGACAATGATCTGTTTGGTCACTTTTTTGCATTTCTTCTTATTCCACCACATGGGTAACCCTCCTTTAGTGTATCTGTAATATCATAATAATATAACAAAGCAAATCGCGAAGCAATACAATACCCGCTTATTCGGAAAAAGTTTGATTTTTATCCAGCCAATTGCTAAAACCGCCGGCCAAGGCGGCCTTTTTTTGTTTTTCGACGCGCTGCAAAATTTCTTCAAAACTCCTTACAAATGTTTCATGAAATGCTATCAGATAGGGTGTGGAAGGTTTCAACGTTTTTTTTAGCAGCCGGTGATTATCTTTAACGATGGTCAATAACTCTTGAATAATATCCCCAAAACAGATGGCCTTTTTAATCATTGGTTCGTTTAAAGCGGTGAAATCAGCCAAGTTGTAATACCGCATCACTTGCGATAAAAAATATGTGCAATTACCGTCCTTCAAATCTTGCCGCCAATCGGCGCAATCATCCAGAAGTTGGGCGGAAATCAAGACGGTGTCGATTATGGTGTCCATGAGCCCGATGGCCTCCGGCTTCCGGCCTAAAATAGCCATGGCCGCGCTGATAATTTTTACGGGAGCCGCTTTATGGGCAATGATTTTAAGATCATTCCCGGTCATAACCTGATGTTGGGTCCAGAAGGTCTCTCTTTCCCACTGGGTGCTATGAGCCCACTCCTGAAAATATCGCTTCATGGATAGCCAAAACAAAGAGTCCTTGGGAAACAGTTCCCGATAATCATTGATGAAATCAAACAGAAACAAGTTGCCAAGCGGCAGTAAACCGGCT
Source organism: Bacillota bacterium (assembly GCA_023436305.1). Lineage (GTDB taxonomy): Bacteria > Bacillota > UBA4882 > UBA8346 > UBA8346 > JAEZJQ01. The sequence goes on along the minus strand of JAEZJQ010000064.1, from coordinate 10,726 downwards.
TTGTATTCACCCGGACCTGTATCCATCACCGCATCCTGCACCAAAAAATAGAAAAATTTAAATACTCCGGCGATGGATATTTTGCAGCAAGTATCTTTATCCACTGCCAGAGTTTTTCCAAGCCAAAACGGCAATACATAACAGATGTAATTCTTGTTAAAACCGTCCCGGAATACGTTATACCGTTCCAGGTAATGCAAAGCCGTCTCTTGAAAACCATCAGGGTAAGCCTCGAACCGGCTCTTACAAGCATCAAAAACGAAAGCCAGTTCCCGGTCAAAATCATGCAGGGGATCCATTACCGCCTCTTTTCCCGGCCGTTTCCAAACCAGCCGCCGGTTTGTTTAATGCCGGATCTTTAAATAAAACAGCTGCCTTACGGCGCGCCATACGCAACCGGCGCTTGATAAAACTTTTCTTTCCAAAAAACTTTTCCACCGGGGAAGCGGTTAGCCATAACAAGTTGTTGGTCCGGTTATGGCTTGCCAAAATCACCAAATGAGCGTTTTTTACCGCGTGATAACCCAGTGTCTCCAGCACTTGAGCGAAATTTTGGGCGGCTTCGAACGCCTCTTTCGGGGTTAATCCGCTGCGAACCTCATAATTAAGGATTGGCGAAAGATCATATCCTTTTATAGGAAACACTTTTTCAATCCGGTAATCGCCGGGATGAATATAAGTCTCGGAGTCAAGCATTAAATTATAATATCCGAATAATGTGGCGGAAATATGTTGCGTATTTTCCAAGATAAATTTCATGGTTTCCTTGGCCTCATCCAGCGTCTCCGTGGGGAATCCGAAGAAACAGGAAACTTGGCTGATAATTCCGGCTTCAGTGCTTGCGGCGAGGATCTTCCTGATCATTGCCGGATGGGTTCCTTTATTGATAAGCCCCAGTACTCTTTCACAAGCGGACTCCAGCCCGAAGAACAAGGCCCGGCAACCGGATTCGGCTAACTTAACGCATAAATCCCGGTTAAGTTCATTCTCAAAACGGATATGAGTCCCCCACTTAATATCAAGTTCCGCCTCCAAAATTCCTGTGGCCAGTTGCTTTAAATAATTAGGAGAGATGGCCTCATCAATAAAAACAAAATAGCTGCACTGATGCCGCCGGGCCAGTTCTTCCAGATCCGCTCTTACCGTCGCCACCCCGCGAATTGTATATTTCCGATCACCAGTGTCCCCCAGGCTGCAAAAGGCGCATTTCCTCCAGTAACAACCCCGCGAGGCATAAACGGGCAGCACCGGTACCGGTGAAAAATATAAATTCAACGGTAAACCATCAAACGATGGTGTTGGCAACGAATTCAAGTTTTCAATCCGGTGGACGTCATTAACGATAATCTCCGGGCCATCCTTATAAATCAAATTGGGGACCCGGCTTAAGTCCTGCCGGTGGGCAAGACAACGGACCAGTTCAGCCAGAGCAATTTCACCTTCGTGAATCACCACACTGTCAAACAAAGTAAATAATTGCGCATTGCATGCCAAATTGTCCTTCAAAATCGTAAAATACTTCCCGCCGATGACAATATGAACATTTTTCAAAGCCTGTTTCACCAGATAGGCCAGGGTCAAACCCGGGATCACCTGATTGTGGACGGCGATAGAGATACCCAGCACCTGGGGAGCGGCGGCGGTAATTGCGGGAATCGTATATCGCGAATAAAAATCATAGTATAGATTATAATCCGGAGTTCGAACCGCTTGTAATACCTGTTCCGTTGCAAAAGGCGAATAAAACATTTTATACGACTCAAAAGAAAGCTGGGAACCGAAATACGCCTGTGATATCAACGCCAAACTGTCGGCCAGCACTTTTTTACTACGGGAATAACGTTGATAATCTAAAAAATCCGCAGTATTCCGGATTACCCGTTTGGCGTTATCAACCTCACCGGTTAAAAAGCGGCTCATTTTCATTAGCCGGTCCAGTTCCCCGGTATCAGCTCCCAGAAATGACAAGCTTTCGTAATTGGCATCGATTTTAGCGGCGGCTCTTTCAAGTTCCCGCCCGCTTAATAAGGTGTCGAAAGCTTCCACATTCAGATCCCTTTGAATGACTTCATGCCCTTCATGACGCAACATGGCCGTCAGACACGGCAGGGCCAGGTTCGGCATGGTCGGATCAAATTGGGGTGGAAAAGTAAGCATTACCTTCATGGTAAGCCTCCCCGCTACTTATTAACCACGATATGATTGAATCGTAACCCAAAACGAAAACGAACCCGCTTCCGTGTTAAGTATAATTCCATACATCCCATTTTGCAATACATCAGCCCTCCAAATTGTGATTTTCTTACTTTTGAATTTTGGTCCCCCTTGATTTTATTCTGGTGATTCTTTATAATTTTTATTATAAATATAACCTTATTAAATATTTACGTTTTTCACCATTGTGTAAGCTTATCATAATTAGATTTTGCTTGGTTAACGGCTGCGCCGGTTTTGGAGGTTACAATGAACAAACAGGTTATTTTTTGTGTGGATGATGAGAACATTGTCCTTCAAAGCATTAAAACCGAACTCTTCGACCTGTTCGGCGGTGAGTTCATCATTGAAACCGCCGAAAGTGGACCCGAAGCTTTGGAAATACTTGAAGAGTTGCTGAACAATCATTGCGATATTCCGGTAATTATTTCGGACTATATTATGCCGGGCATGAAAGGTGATGAATTGTTAAAAAAGGTCCACCAGTTATCGCCGGAGTCTAAAAAAATCATGCTCACCGGGCAGGCCAGCATTGAAGGGATTACCAACGCCATTAACCATGCCAACCTGTTCCGTTATCTGGAGAAACCGTGGAAAAAAGTGGAGCTGAAAGAGATCATCGGCACAGCGCTGGCCCAATATCACCAAAACCGTATTTTAGCGGAAGAACACTCGAATCTCTCCCAGACCATGGACGAGTTGAACGATAAGATTGAAGGAAAAACCATGGAGTTAAAAGAATTGCGTCAAAAGCTGAGTACGGACGAAATCCCGGCCACCGCCGGCCAACTCTCAAAAAACTTATTGCTCTTCGAGGAAATCAACGCCTCTCTCAACACAATCAAAGCCAATATGGACTCATTGGCGGAACAACCAAAACTGAAAAACTCCGGTGGTGAACCATTAAGTCCGGAAGCCGAAGAACGGTTTTACCAATCAAACCAAGAGGAAATCGAAAGAATTACCACGTTTATCAATCACTTAAAAGAAGGCCGGTTATGAGTAAACCAAGCATTATTTGTATCGATGATGAAAAAATTGTGCTGGACAGCTTGAAAGAACAGCTTAACTCCAAATTTGGCTATGATTATAATATTGAAACCGCCGAAAGCAGCCAGGAGGCCTTACACGTATTTCAGGATCTATTGCAAAAAAAAGAAGAAGTTCCCTTGATCATCGCCGATTATATCATGCCCGGCATGAAAGGTGATGAATTATTAAAATGGGTCCGTGAAATCGATCCCAAAGTGGTATCGGTGTTACTCACCGGGCAGGCCACCATCCAAGGCGTGGCCAATGCGGTCAATTACGGCGGCGTCTTCCGATACATCGCCAAACCCTGGAAGGTTGAGAGTCTGTGCGCCATTGTGTCCGAAGCTTTAAAATATTATTATAGCGAACGATTATACGAAGAGAAGGTTAAAAAACTTAAAAACATTAACTGTGAACTACAGCAAACCTTGGCGGCAAAAACCATAGAACTGGAACTGAGCCATCGATTTCTGGAATCAGATATGAAAGCGCCTCTGTTCGCACAACCGATGGAGGATGTATCGCCCGGACTCTATAATTTATTACTCACCATCAAATCCGGTATCGATATGATCCATCATCAAAAGACCAAACTCCGGGAGCCCGAATCCGATACCCCCCCTCCCTACACCGAAAGTGTTAATGAATTTTACCAAGTCACTTCGGATATTTTAGGCAATTTGGCGGAAACCTTTAATCAAAACACCTTGGCGGCCACCCGGAATGGTTCCCGGGAGGAATCTTTGAACAGTAGCATTATGAAGCTGATCAACGATAAAATCTCCACCGTTAACCGGCATCTATCCGAAAATCTGGAAGAGTTAACCCACCGCGTTGCTACCATGGAGCAGCAATTTGCCAAGGGGATTGAAAGAGTCGCGGCTTGGGATGATGAGGAGATTATTCTTCTGGATTTGCACGAGGTCCTGTTTTTTACTTCCGAGGTTAGTCAAACCTATGTGATAACCCCCAAGGCCAAGTATAAAATGCGGGATACCCTGGACATTTTGGAAACCCGGTTATGCGGCCAAAAATTTTTTCGGTGCCACCGTGGTTTTATCGTCAATTTACGACATATCAGCAAAATTTCCCCTTGGTTTGGCAACAACTATATTTCCAAGTTTGAAGGTTTACCCTATGAAATCCCCATTAGCCGGAACCGTATCCGGGAAATGAAACGGCTACTGGAGATCTCGTAGTTTCTTTTTAATGACGGCATTGCTTCGTTCTCGGACGAATGCCTTTGCCCCAAAGTTTACCCTCCAAGGGTGAGCTTTCAGCCAAAATCGGTGGTTTTGCTGATAATATATGACATACAATAAATATGGCAAAAAAATATCAAACAACTCCGTATAGGACTTTCCGTAAATTTTATAAACCAATTTGTCCAGATGGGCTGCTTCTTTCGGGGGCAAGTCCTCTGTCGTCTGATAATCAAACCTCCACCGTAGATCCCGTCCGTCATTGGAAAATATTTTCGCCACTTTATAGTACCCGGGGTTCCGATATATTTTTGAGTTTCGCTCCAGTTGAAAATTTTGAATGGTAACTGAAATAATATACCGTAGATTACGCCGGATCATGCGTACGGTTTCCCTGGCCTCATCCTCTGTTTCGGTGGGAAATCCGAAGATACACGATACAAAATTGGCGATTCCCGCTTCGTGACTGGCAGCCAGCACCTCATCAATCGTATCCGCATGAACTCCTTTGTCCATCAGCGAAAGAATCCGATCCGAACCTGATTCCAGACCAAAAAGCAGCATTCTGCATCCCGATTTTGCTAAATTGGCACACAGTTGTTTATCCAGCTTACGTTCCAAACGGGCCATGCAAAACCAGTGGATTCGTAAGCCGGCTTCGTTAATTTCCGCCGCCAGCCGGGCCAATGCGCCGGGAGATATGGCCAAATCCACGAAGCCAAAAGTATTACAGCCGTGTTTTTGAATTAAGGTTTCAATATCTTGGATGACCCTTTTCGGATTCCGTAACCGATACCGGTTCCCGGTATAGTCGGAATGGTTGCAAAAAACGCATCTTCCCCAATAGCAGCCCCGCGAAGCATAAATCATCAATACCGGCCGGGGCGAGAAATAAAGTGTCAGCGGCAGTCCCTCAAAGGAGGGCGTAGGCAGTTCATCGATGTTTTCCATATGAAATCCATGATTGACAACAATTTCAGCGCCGTCCCTGAATATTAAATTGGGAACGGTTCGAAGGGATTGGCCGTTTTCCAGACAAGCCACCAGTTGGGTCAGGGCCGTTTCTCCCTCATAAAGGATCACGCTGTCAAATAAAGTGAACAACCCATGGTTTTGAGCCAGATTATCCCGCAAACTGGTGAAATGAATTCCACCAATCACAATGTGGACGTTGGGCAAGGACTGTTTTAACCAATACGCCAGGGTTAGTCCCGGTATCACCTGGCTGCGGCAAGCGATGGAGATCCCCACCACTTGAGGAGCGGCGCTGATGAATTCGGGAATTACATATCGTGAATAATAATCGATGTACAGGTTGAGGGATGGGTCCCGGACTGCTTGCAGGATTTGTTCCGTGGTATCGGGAGAGTAGTACATTTCATAATGAGTAAAGGAAAGATGGGTTCGATAATACGCAAGCGCAATAAACCGAAGCCCCTCTTCCAGCAAAAGCTTGCTTTCGCTGAACCGCCGGTAATCGTAAAAATCCCGGGGATCCCGCCAAACCCGTTTCGCATTCTCCACCCCGTTTAGCAAACGGTTTTTTGTTTGGGTGAGCTGCTTGACGGTGGAAAGGTTGGGTTGTAAAAATTGTAAGGTCTTATAATTGGCGATGATTCTGGCGGATGCCCTTTCCAATTCCTCCTTGCTTAATAAACGGTCATAGGATTCCACATTGAGATCTTTTTGGATGACTTGACATCCGGCCGCTTTTAAAACAGCCGTTAAGCAAGGCAGCGCCAGGTTCGGGATGGTGGGGTCGAATTGCGGCGGGAAAACGAGTATTACTTTCATGATGAGTGGCGCTCCTTATAACATGGAATCACTGGACTTGTTGTTTCTGTTCTTCCAGATATATCTCCACTTCCTTACCAGTTATCTTCTTGATTTGTTCATCCTTCACGGGTACGTATTTCTCCGATACATACAACGGTTCCAAGCTATTACAAATTTTGCCGGGATTACTTTTGATATACTTTAAAAGATCCTCTTTTTTGGAATATATCTTATATGATTTTCTTCCTGACTTTTTATCCTGAATTTCGTAAATCTCGCACAATCCATGACTTAATATTTCCGCGCATTTTAAATATAATTTGGCGATTTCAAGACTGCTGAAAGGCATAAAGCACCGGGCCCGCGATTCACCCTTAATATCTATGCAAATATGGCGTCCACAAGTTGAACAAATGTATTGCATGTGGTTCTTCAAACAATGTTCTGGTTCCAATAAAGGTGTTATTCTTGAATTCTCACTATAACATTCCGGACATTTCATCATTAAAACCTCCCTATGTTATTTCCATATTCGAAATATTATTCTAAAATCGATAATACATTTCGTTTCAAGAGTAAATTCAACTAAATTATATATTTAGTTCCCAAAGGACTATCCCTTCATCCTCTTGGCCTTTCCTCCATCGGATGAATTGAAGATCCATATGTAATTCACCAAATCTTTCGATATAATTTATTGGGAAATCTCTATCGGTTTAAATGTTGATAATACACTATTTATCTCTTTCTCCATCGCTTTGGCTTTGATATAGTCTTTTTTCATTAAACTCTTCTCTTTAATATCCATCAATTGATCTTGTAAATAATCCGTCAGAACTCCTACAGGATAGTCTGTATCCGTAAAATAGTAATAATTTACGTTCCGGGCTTTTCCAATTTTTCTAACACTATCGATAAACTCGGTACTCCTCACATAATTCTCCGTCCCGATATAAAACATGGGCAACCCTTCTTTTGATCCGGCTAAACCTTGACCCACTTTACTTTTACCCATAAAGCTTATCGTTATAAAATCTTTATCGTCCTTGATGATATAATTTCCATTCCAACTTTCCGGGAATGTTAGGCTAAATCCAAAATTATTATTGATATATATCTGTCCTTGAACTTTGGCGAGAACATTGATATTACTTCCCATTTTACTATATATCAGGAATAAACTCAAAAACAATAAAACTCCGGCGACAATAAAAACCAATTTTTTCATTTCCTTTCCCCCTCTTGGATCTTAAATTCATGGTATTTTCTTGCCGGCGCTGTTTTGGACAAAGTGGACGGTATATTGAAATTCTGGAGAACTCACCCGAAATTCCTCTCCCGACTGGCCCGTAAAATGTTTTATTTTTCCAAAAAAAGCTTTTTCTCGGCGTTTACTACTGGGCAAATCAAATTATATACTATATAATAAAAAAATAGAATATTTCACCCGGAAATGATTCTGTAAGAATATCCAACCGAGGTGCAAGTCCATGAAAACCCTTAAATATAGAAGTATCTTACTTCTGTTCATTGTCATTTTATTTTGCTTCCCCCTGGCTACCTTTGCCGAAGAGGACACCAAGTACAGGGCACTCACGGAATGGGAGTACCACTGGGGCGATTTGCCGCCAAGTGATACGGGTAGCAATGTGGAATGGAAAAGCACCGCTACATTAACCGAGGGGAAAATACCCCCGCAAGAGCGAACCATCTGGTTTAAGACCACGCTTCAAGGGGAACGCTGGGTAAACCCGGCCATTTACTACCGGCCTATTTACGCCCAATCGTTACAAATCTATATCGAGCATCAAAAAGTATACCAACGAAACCACCGCTCTTTTTATGTCGTAAATAAACTAATGGCGCCGCTAAATCAGGATTTTCAAGGAAAGACCTTATCCATTCGGGTACACTATACGGAGTTCGGCTCATTTGCCCTGGTCATGATCCCCAAGGTCTTCGTGGGCGATTATCATTCCCTGTCCCGGTTATTTTTTAAAGAAAACTTTATCAACTTTATCTTTGGCTGCCTCCTCATCTTACTCGGCATCACTATGTTGATTTGTTCGCTTTTTCTACGAATCGAACAGAAAAAAAGCTGGCTTTCTCTTAGTTTTTTGCTGTTCTTTTTCGGAGTAAGCTGGGCCATATTTCCGGACAATATCGGGACCTTCTTTCCGGAAATTGAGGAACAACTTCTATTCCTCATTATCATCACCATATCTGCATTACCGGTGTTGTCGGCGTATTTTTTCGAACAGATCTTCGGACCGGGTTTTAAGTCGTTTATCCGCCGCTTATGGCAAGCGTTACTGGTGATTTCCGTGGCTTGCCTGGGCACCTCGCTTTTGAATATATTGTCCCAATACCGGTTCAATGAGCTTGACTACCTCATGTCCAATATCATTATGGGCGCGCTTTATATTTTACAGTTCATTTTGTTGGCTTCCATCGCCATCTACTATGCATTCAAAGGAAACATCGACGCTAAAATATTCACGGCGGGTTTTTCGGCCTTTGCCATATTTTTAGTGTTTGATCTAATATTTTTCTTTGCGATTCATGATTATTCGTTTGTTTTATACAAATCCGGCCTATTCTTCTTTTTTATCTCGCTTGTTTGCATCATGGGCCGGCGGATGGCCGCCAATTATGAACAAGTCATCGTATCCTCCCGGGAATTGGAGATCAAAAACCGGGAACTGGACTCCGCCCGGAAGGAAGTCGAAAAATCACGGGACCAACTCATTTCGTTGAATAAAACGTTAGAGCAAAGAGTTGGAGAACGGACGGAAGAATTAAGCAAGGCCAACGAAGATCTGACTCTGGTCAATGAAGAGTTGTCGGCTTCCAATGATTATCTGGTATCCACCCTTGATCTTCTGACCAAAACTCAGAACCAGCTTATCGAATCTGAAAAAATGGCCGCCCTGGGGCAACTGGTGGCCGGAGTCGCCCATGAAATCAACAGCCCGCTGGGGGCCATCAGCGCTTCCATCGAAAATATGCTGGAATTGTTGAACGATACGTTACTGAAGTTGGCCCCTTTCTATCAAACCCTTTCCCCGGAGAATTTGGCGGAATTAAATGATCTGTTGCAACTGGCCATGCAAAATAAAAATGAGTATCTATCCTCCAGTGAGGAACGGAATTACCGGAAGGCCTGGCTGGCCCATCTTCAAACCAAAACCATACCGGACCCGGAAAAATACGCCGATATGCTGGTGACCATGGGCGTCTATAATATTGACTCCCGGGCTTCATTTTTAGAAAACAAAGAAAGCATTCATGTTTTGGAGATGGCCTATAAATTGTCGGGGCTGCTCAGAAATGCCAAGACCATTAAAATCGCCGTGGAAAGGACCACCAAGGTGGTATTTGCCTTAAAATCCTACGCCCATTTCGGCAGTTCCAACGATCTGGTGGAAGTAGACATTCGGAGTGGCATCGAAACAGTATTAACCCTCTATCATAACAAGATCAAGCATGGCGTTGAAGTCATCCGCAATTACGCCGATATTCAACCCATTCACTGTTACCCGGATGAATTAAATCAGATCTGGACCAATATTATTCATAACGCTCTACAAGCCATGGATTATCAAGGAAAACTGACCATCGATATTTCCCAAGCCGGGAATTATATATTGGTGGCGATTACCGATACGGGAGCCGGCATTCCGGAAGCGATTCAAGATAAAATCTTCGATCCTTTCTTCACCACCAAACCCCAGGGCGAGGGCAGCGGGTTGGGACTCCAGATCGTCAAACAAATAGTAGAGAAACATCAGGGTAAAATTGAAGTTGACAGTAAACCGGGCCAGACCACCTTCAGTATTTTTATCCCGGCTGATTTGTAATATTGGGAATTATCCAATCGGGCAGGAAGGAACTAACCCCCTCCTGCCCGATTCTTTTTTCCAGGTGAATGGATTCCAAGGAAATATACCCGCTTCCCGGATAATCGCCTGCCCAAAATCATCATTGGAACCATTGCTTTCGTTGCCGTTGGACGCCCTCAATTAAGTGGTTGATAGGTGGCCAACCTTCTTTCAATCTGCATTTCTTCGCATGTACTTTTCCGGTTCCCTTTGGAAACCGTATTTTTCATATAATCCATGAGCATCACGGGTCGCTAAGATACCCAACATTCCTTTTAATGCTTCCATTTCCGTAATATATTCGATTAGTTTTTTCCCTAATCCCTTTCCCCGATATTCTTCATCAATTATCACATCACACAGCCAATACATGGTTGCGTAATCAGTAACAATCCGCGCAAAGCCAATCATTTTCTCCGTATCATAGACTCCGACACAAATGGAATTTTTTATTGAATCTTTAATTTTGTCTTTACTTCTTTGATTTGCCCAATAACTTTTACTTAATAAATCACAAACTTTATCCAATGAAATCAAGTCTTTATCATTACTGATTGTATATTCTCCAAAAAATGATTCCATTTAGTTTGCCCCCTCAACCAATTGTACCGTAAGAATTCA
>JAEZJQ010000057.1 GCA_023436305.1 Bacillota bacterium | reverse complement strand
AATGTCGTGCGCCGCATGCGCGCTTAGGATAGAGAAGAATTTAAGCAAGATTCCGGGGGTGAAACAAGCGACGGTCAACTTCGCCACTGAAAAAGCGGCAGTGGAGTATGACCCGGCAGTAGCCACCGCCGGGCAGTTCGAAGAAACGGTAAAAAAATTGGGTTATGGGATTATTCAGACCGCTCAGCCGGAAGAAAAGGTGACTTTAAAGATTACCGGGATGAGTTGCGCCGCTTGCGCCGCCAAAATTGAGAAACGGCTCGGCAAGCTGGACGGAATGATTAAGGCGGCTGTAAATCTGGCGACTGAAAAAGCCACAGTGGAATTGGATCGTTCCAAGCTTAAGGTTTCGGATGTGATTGCCGCGATTTCCGCTTTGGGTTATGGTGCGGAAAAAGAACAAGAAATGAGTCCGGACCGGGATAAGGAACAGCGGGAGAAGGAGATTAAACGGCTCCGGCGCGAACTCATAATCTCCGCCGTCTTGAGTGCTCCCTTGATTCTGGCGATGATTTTAACCTTGTTTGGTATTAATATTCCGTTCCTGCACGATTGGCGTTTCCAGATCATCCTGGCTACCCCGGTTCAATTTATCATTGGTTATCGTTTCTATAAAAACGCCTATTATGCGCTTCGGGCCAAAAGCCCCAATATGGATGTCTTGATTGCCATGGGGACCACGGCGGCTTATCTTTACAGCGTATATAACGCCTTTTTCCAGAAACCCATGCCGGGTACATTCATGAAGGATTTGTATTTCGAAGCGGCAGCCACGATTATTACCTTGATATTACTAGGGAAATACTTTGAAGCGGTGGCCAAGGGAAAAACCTCGGAGGCGATCAAGAAGCTGATGGGACTGCGGGCCAAAACCGCCCGGGTTATCCGGAATGGTATTGAAACGGATATTTCCATTGAAGACGTGGAAGTGGGTGAGATCATTGTAGTCCGGCCCGGTGAGAAGATCCCGGTGGACGGTATAATTATGGAAGGAAATTCCACCGTCGACGAATCAATGCTCACCGGAGAGAGCCTCCCGGTGGAGAAGCAAATAGGCGATACCGTGATTGGGGCTACCATCAACAAATTCGGCGCCTTTAAATTTCAAGCCACCAAAATCGGGAGAGATACGGTATTGTCTCAAATCATTCAAATGGTGGAGGATGCGCAAGGGTCTAAGGCTCCTATTCAAAAGATCGCTGATCGGGTATCGGGAGTTTTCGTTCCCATAGTATTGGGGATCGCGTTGGCAACTTTTTTGGTCTGGACTTTTGGAGATTATAACCTGAAGATGGGGATCGTAAGCGCGGTGGCGGTATTGGTTATTGCCTGTCCTTGCGCGCTGGGGCTCGCGACTCCCACGGCGATCATGGTGGGTACCGGGAAAGGCGCCGAAAACGGGATTTTGATCAAAGGCGGGGAACACCTGGAGAAAGCTTATAAAATCAATGCGGTGGTCCTGGATAAAACGGGCACGATAACGAAAGGCCAACCGGAAGTCACCGATATTCACCCGTTAAATGGGGCTGAACCGGGAGAGTTATTGAAATTGGCGGCCATTGTAGAGAAGAAGTCGGAGCATCCGCTGGGGGTGGCTATCTTTGAGCATGGAAAAGGGAAGTTTGGGGAATTACCGGATCCGGACCAATTTACCGCCATTCCCGGCCAGGGAGTATTGGCGGTCATCGCCGGGAAGGAAATCGCCATCGGAACCCGCAAATTGATGGCCGAAAAAGGAATCGGGCTGCAAGACAGTGAAGCCGCTGCCGCCAGGTTGGAAGACGCCGGGAAAACGGTGATGTTCATGGCGGTAGACCGGAAATTGGCGGGACTACTGGCGGTGGCCGACGTGGTGAAAGAGCATTCGGAAGCGGCCATCCGGGAACTGCAAGCTTTAGGTATCGAGGTCTATATGTTAACCGGCGATAATCAAAGAACCGCCAGAGCCATTGCCGGGCAAGTCGGTATTAAAAATGTTCTGGCTGAGGTTCTGCCGGAGCATAAGGCGGAAGAAGTGGAGAAACTAAAGAAGGACGGTAAAGTGGTGGCTATGGTGGGAGACGGCATCAATGATGCACCAGCGCTGGCAACGGCGGATATTGGAATGGCCATTGGCACCGGGACCGACATTGCCATGGAAGCCGCCGATATTACCTTAATGCGGGGCGATTTGCGGGCGATTCCAATTGCCATCCGGTTATCTCGCCGGACCATGAGTAAGATCAAACAGAATCTTTTCTGGGCTTTCTTTTATAATAGTATCGGGATTCCGTTCGCAGCCTTGGGAATGTTAAGCCCGGTAATTGCGGGAGCAGCCATGGCCTTCAGTTCGGTATCCGTTGTTACCAATTCTTTGAGTTTGAAGAGGTTCAAGGCCTAATATTCATCGAAACCGGGAAAGATTGAACCGACTTCAATGGATTATAAATCATTATTGGCAAATCAATTTATTGAAAGGGAGTGTCGAATATGTCCAATACGGTTACTACACTCAAAGTCGAAGGAATGTCATGCCAACATTGTGTGAACAGCATTAAAAATGCGGTCAGCGCTTTGAAAGGGGTCGCCAGGGTTGAAGTGGATTTAAATAAAAAACAGGTTACGGTAAATTATACCGCCGGATCGGTTACCGAGGAAAATATTAAGGAAACGATTGAGGACCAGGGTTACGAGGTCGTGTAATAATAGAAACGACAATATTTGAATCCAGTTTTATCCGGCTTCAAAAAATACTTGACTATTTAGATGGGAATGATTATAATTAAATCGAATTCAAACAATTGAATAATAACTGCTCTTATCCAGAGAAGGGGAGGGAACGGCCCGATGATCCTTCGGCAACCTATTCGGTCAAACACGGTTTATTTATCGAAAGTAGGTGCCAATTCCGGCAGGGAAACCTGGGAGATGAGAGGGGCGTAATATCAATATAGGAGGCCTCTTTCATTGAAAGAGGCTTTTATTATTCTATCCGTTTGGGGGAATATTATATCCCGATTTTAATGGAGGAATAACGATGAATATTGAGACGATTACGGCCCATGCCGGCCTCTGTACGGATGAAACCACCGGGGCCATCAGTACACCGATTTATCAAACCGCCGCTTTCCGGCATATTGCCTTAGGGATTTCCACCGGGTATGATTACTCCCGGACCGCCAACCCTACCCGTAAAGCCTTGGAAAATGTGATGGCGGAATTAGAGGGAGGGGATCGGGGGTTTGCCTTTGCCTCCGGAATGGCTGCGTTGACGGCCATTCTAATGAGCTTCGGAACCGGCGATCATTTGTTGGTATCCGATGATTTATACGGCGGCACTTACCGGCTGCTGGAAAAGAACTTTAAACAATTTGGAATTGATGCTTCTTATGTGGATACCACCCAACCCCGGGAGATAGAACAGGCGATTGTGCCGGGGAGAACCAAGGCGCTTCTGATTGAAACTCCCACCAATCCATTGATGAAAATTACCGACTTGCGGAAAGTGATTGCTTTGGCGAGACAGCACGAGTTAATCACCATTGTGGATAATACATTTATGACGCCGTACCTGCAACGTCCCATTGAATTCGGGGCGGATATTATAATCCACAGCGCCACCAAATACTTGGGCGGCCATAATGACGTTTTGGGGGGGATCGTGGTTACCCGGACTCCGGTTTTAAGCGAACGGATTGGGTTTATCCAAAACTCCACCGGCGCCGTGCTGGGGCCTCAGGATAGCTGGCTGATGCTGCGTGGAATTAAAACGCTGACCATCCGGATCGACCGGCAGGAGAGTAATACCTTAAAACTGGCCCAATGGCTCCACGGTCATCCAGCGGTGAAACGGGTTTATTATCCGGGCCTTCAGGATCATCCGGGACATCAGCTGCAACGGGAACAATGCAAAGGGTTTGGGGCTATGATCGCCTTTGAAGTCACGGAAACCGAATTGGTGGAACAGATCATCAACCGGGTCAAAGTACTCACCTTTGCAGAAAGCCTGGGTGGAGTGGAGACCTTGATTACTTATCCGGTCAGGCAGACCCACGGGGATATCCCGCTGGAGATGAGGGAACGGATCGGAGTAACCGATCAATTATTACGAGTTTCAGTGGGGATTGAAGATAGCCGGGATTTGATCGAAGATTTGAAACAGGCCATTGGTTAGTTTCATTGGACGGGTGTATAATAAAGAGTGTTTCATCACATCAAGGAGGCCAGGAATAATGAAATATGGGACTTTGATTTTACATAACGGCAATGAGTTCGACCCCGCCACCGGAGCTTTGAGTATTCCGGTTTATCAGGCATCCACTTTCCGGCAGGCGGATATTGATCATCCGGGACCGTATGATTATTCCCGGTCCGGAAACCCAACCCGGGAAGCGGTGGAGAAAACCCTGGCGGCATTAGAGAATGGGAGTAAAGCCTTCGCCTTCGCCTCGGGAATGGCGGCCATCAGTTCGGCTTTATCCATTTTACAGCAGGGCGATCACATCATTGCCACCGAGGATATTTACGGGGGTTCTTATCGGATTTTGACCCGTTTTTTCACCAATTTCGGGATTACCACTACTTTCGTGGATATGACCGAACCGGAGAATGTGATTAAGGCCATCCGGCCCAATACCAAAGCCCTATTCATGGAGACGCCGTCCAATCCATTGCTGAAGATAACCGATATTGCCAAAATTGTGGCCATCGCCAAACAATACGGCTGTATTACCATGATTGACAATACCTTTATGTCCCCTTATTTTCAACGGCCATTGGATCTGGGGGTGGATCTGGTACTGCATAGTGTAACCAAATTCCTGGGTGGACACAGTGATGTGATTGGCGGGGCGGTGGTGGTGAAATCACCGGAACTGGCAGCACGGGTTGGTTTTGTTCAAAACGGTTTCGGGGCGATTTTAGGACCCCAGGATTGCTGGCTGTTGCACCGGGGAATTAAGACCTTGCGGGCTAGAATGGAATTACAACAACAATCTGCTTTGCGAATCGCCGAATGGTTGAAAAAGCAGCCGTGGGTTACCGATGTTTACTATCCCGGTTTGCCCGAACATCCCGGATATGAAATTAACCGATCTCAGGCCACCGGATTCGGAGCGGTTTTATCATTTAAAACGGATACCACGGAACGGGCTCTGGCCGTTATGAAAAAGGTGAAGCTATGGTCGGTGGCGGTGAGTTTAGGCGGAGTGGAGTCCATTTTATCCTATCCGGTGCGAATGTCCCATGCGGCCATCCCGGTCAAAGAACGGGAACGGTTGGGCATCACCCCCAATTTGATCCGGTTGTCCGTAGGACTGGAAGAACCGGAGGACTTAATTGAGGATTTGAAGCAATAAAAGGATAATTATCAATCACTGGAAACTCGGTATCACCATCCGGAGATAACTAGGAGTCTGTGCGGCTAATCGATTTTCGAAGCGTATTTAGTATCAAGTCACATGTTCTAATACAATATACAGTGGTTTTGAGTTATTAAAACATGTTCCGCGCACAGACTCCTAGGAGTCTGTGTGGGTAATAGAATTCTATTCTATCAAGCTCATCCCGCTCAAAAAACCCGGGGCCGCATTCAAACAAACCCCGGGTAAAATAATCCTCTTAAATTTTTCCGATTCCCCGGCTCATCGGTTCTCCATTTACGGAAGACAACTTCTAGAGAGTTGCTGATGCTTCGTTCGAAGCCCCACCTTCACCGCCGGCATTGACAGCCGCGACCACATAGTAATAGGTCACTCCATAAGGTACGTTCGTATCTTGGAAGGTTGTCCCCAATACGTTAGTGGCAATCGTTGCATACGGGCCGCCTGCTGTTCCTTGTCTTTTGACGTTATAAGACGAAGCTCCCGTAACGGCACCCCAATTAAGAATTATTGTCATACCGCTTTCGGCTACGGCGGTCAGATTGGTAGGAGCGGCAGGCGGATCGATATTCGGAGTAGCCGCCGCTTCATTGGAGGACCCGCTTTCTCCGCCGGTATTGACCGCTGTTACTACATAATAATACGTAATACCGTTAGTGACGGTTAAATCATCATAGGTCCTTTCGGTCAGATGCGTGGCGATGGTCACGTATGGGCCGCCAACGGTTGTCGCCCTTTTTACGTTATAATAATCCGATCCCGTTACTGCATCCCAGTCTAGGGTCACATTCGCGTTTCCGGAAACAGCGGCTAGGTTGGCGGGAGCAGAAGGAGGATCGATATTTGGTGTGGCTGAAACTTCATTGGAGGCCCCGCTTTCAACCCCTCCACTTCCGGCGGTTACGATATAGTAATAGGCAGTCCCATTGGTCACCGCAGTGTCTTCGTAATTTGTTCCATTTAGATAAGCAGCAATGGTGGAGTAGGGGTCACCCACGGTTTGGGATCTTTTTAGGTTGTAAAAGGCCGCTCCCGATGCCGGAGCCCATTCCAGGGTTACTTTCCCGTTTTCGGCTCTTGCTGAAAGGTTGGTTAGCGGCAAAGGTTTCGTGCTCAAGTATAGATTCAGGGCCTGGGAACGCGAATTCGTGAGAACGGTTGATCCGTCACCCAGCTGACCTTTGTTGTTTGATCCCCACGCAAATACCGAACCGTCGATTTTTATCGCCAAGCTATGACTGTAACCGCAACCCATTCGAAACACATTAACCAGGTCATCATTTCTGGTGGGAATAAACCGGTCCGTATAGGTAGCATCCCCGATTTGTCCGAAATAGTTCGATCCCCACCCCCATAGGGTCCCATCTTTTTTTAGGGCAATGGCAAAATTTACTCCTGCGGAAATCGATGCGACATTCGCAATGTTGATCAATACCGGACTGTACCTGGTGACCGTAGTCCCATCCCCGACTTGCCATTTGTCATTATACCCCCAAGCCCATAAAGTTCCGTCATTCTTTATCACATAAGCGTTATAATAACTGCAAGCCACAGCCTTTACTCCACTGATGCCGGCTTGGACCGGAGTATTCCGGGTAATATTCGTACTGTCACCAAGCTGCCCATAATGGTTGTACCCCCAGGTCCAAACGGTCCCGTCACTACGAAGGGCAATATTAAAATCACCCGCTGCGGCAATCGAAACAATATCCGTTAAACCCGAGACCTTCACCGGAGTGCTTCGCGGAGTATAGGTGCCGTCCCCCAATTCTCCGCGACTATTATTCCCCCAAGCCCAAACCGTACCGTCCTCTTTTAACGCAATCGAATGGTTTTGGGCGGCGGCAATTCCTTTTACATGATACAGTCCGGTAACTTGTACCGGAGTATTGCGGTTTATAGCCGTTCCATCCCCGAGCTGGTAAAAGGTACTGTTTTGTCCCCAAGCCCAAACCGTCCCGTCGGCTTTTAACGCCAGGCTATGCTCCTCACCCGCTGCAACCGCCTTGGCCTCATTAATCATTGACAGAAGTTTCGGAAGATTGGTATTGTTATTGGTACCGTCGCCAAGCTGGCCATAAGTATTATCGCCCCAAACCCATACGGCCCCATCGTCCTTGAGCGCAATCGAATGACCGGAACCTCCGGCAATTTGCGGTGTAATGACCACCTCGCGCGGAGTGGCCGAAGTTTCTCCGGATGTTCCGCTTTCACCGTAAGCATTGGTAGCGGTCACAATATAAAAATACTTGGTTTCGTTGGATACCGTGGTATCGGCAAAGTGGGTTGTATATACGTAGGCAATCGTGGTATATGGACCGCCTGAGATGATAGCCCTTTTTACGTTATAATATTCAGCCCCCGATGCGTTACCCCAGCTTAAAGTTACCTTCACATTTGAGGCCGTGGCAGCCAACCCGGTTGGAGCCGCCGGTTTAGGATCGTAAGGAGTGGCTGAAACTTCATTGGATGCTCCGCTTTCTCCCCCGGCATTGGAAGCGGTCACTTGATAGTAATAGGGGGTCCCATTCGTAACTGTAGTATCTTCAAAGGTGGTTACGGTTAAACCGGTGGATATGGTGGTATAGGGGCCTCCTGCCGCCGTAGCCTTTTTTACATTATAACTATCAGCCCCCGATGCAGCATTCCAGTTTAACGTTACTTTCGAGTTTCCTACCGTTGCCGTTAAGCCGGTTGGAATGGAAGGCACAGGATAATAGGGAGTGGCTGATGTTTCGTTGGAAGCCCCACTTTCACCGCCGCCGTTAACCGCGGTTACAATGTAATAATAGGTAATCCCATTTGTGACCGCGGTGTCATCAAAGGTTGTTCCGGAAACATCTGCCGCAACGGTTGTATATGGGCCGCCCGCTACGGTAGCTCTTTTGACTTTATAGAAATCCGCCCCCGTTGCGAGACTCCAGTTCAGAGTGACCTGCGCGTTTCCCGGGGAAGCCGTCAGGCTGGTTGGGGTCAATGGTATTTGAATATACGGGGTGGCGGATGCCTGGTTCGAAACCCCGCTTTCACCGCTGGCGTTTAAAGCAGACACAACGTAGTAATAGGTGCTCCCGTTCGCTGCCGTAGTATCGTCATAAGTAACCGCTGTCAGATTCGCCGCGATGATGGTGTACGGACCGCCTGCTATTTCCGCTCTTTTTACATTATAGTACTCCGCTCCCAATGCGGCGTTCCAATTCAGGGTTACCCGGGCATTTCCCGCCGTAGCCGTCAGGTTGGCGGGAACGGAAGGGATCTTCAATAAATAAACTCCGGCCACCTGGATGGGAGTTTTAGAGTCGGTGGTGGTACCATCGCCAAGTTGCCCGTAATCATTATCCCCCCAGTCAAATACCGAACCGTCATCTTTTACCGCCAAGGAATGGTGATAGCCGCTCCCAATGATAACCATATTACTGAGACTGGTAATCTGGGCCGGACTGTTCTTCCAATTCATTGTCCCGTCTCCGAGCTGGCCATAATCGTTTGAACCCCATGACCACAGAGACCCACCTTCGGTTACGGCCAGGGCAAAATTACCCGGGGCGGATACCGCGGTTACATTGGCCAAATTACTGACTTTCACAGGTAAATATCTGTCCCAGTAAGTCCAATCACCGATTTGACCATAATTATTATGCCCCCACGCCCATAAAAACCCATCATCCTTGATTGCGTAAGCATTATCATACCCGCTGGCAATAAACTTGACACCGCTGATATTTACTTTGTATGGATTCGTTCTATTTCCGGTTGAACCGTCACCAAGTTGTCCGTAAGAATTATTGCCCCAGGTATACACGGACCCGTCTTTTTTAAGGGCAATCGTAAAATCACCTGTAGCGGCAACGGATATTATATAATTTAGACCGGGGACTTGCACCGGTGTTGTCCGGTCCGTTGTTGTCCCGTCCCCCAACTGCCCGGAAGAATTGCTCCCCCACACCCAGACTGTGCCGTCTTCTTTTAAGGCAACCGAATGGTGCGAGCCTGCGGCCACTGCCCGGATATTGGACAAGTTGGCCACTGGGATGGGAATATTGCGATGGGTAGTGCTTCCATCACCAAGTTGATAGTTGTAATTCGCCCCCCAGGCCCACACCGAACCGTCAATCTTCAAGGCCAAGCAATGACTGTATCCGGCCGAAACCGCCTTGACGCCATTAATACCCGCAACCATGATGGGAACGTTCGAATCGGTATTTGTTCCGTCACCAAGCTGGCCGTAGTCGTTATGCCCCCAACTCCAAACCGCTCCATCTCCTTTTAAGGCGACAGTATGCCCATAACCCCCGTCGATTTGGGGCATAATGATTAGCTTTTGCGGAGTAGCCGCTTCTTCGTTGGAAGTTCCGCTTTCGCCATAAATATTGGACGCGGTCACGACATAGAAATATGTTGTTGAATTCATCGCTTGGATATCACTATAAGTATTCGCCGTGATACTGGTGGCAATGGTTGCATATGGGCCTCCCGCTGTTTCGGCCCGTTTGATGTTATAGTATTCCGCGCCCGTTGTCGCGGTCCAATACAGGTTGACTTTCGAGTCACCCGCCGCCGCGATCAGGCCGGCCGGTTTGAGAGGCCGCGGGTCGGTAATCGACGCTTCGTTGGATGCTCCACTTTCACCGAAGATGTTGGATGCGGTAACAATATAGTAATATGTAACTCCATTAACTACCGTTGCATCGTCGTAGGCGGTTGCGGTTATATTCGCGGCGATGACAATATAGGGGCCGCCCTGTATCGTGGCTCTTTTAACGTTATAGTAATCCGCCGCCGTTGCGGCGTTCCAGGTAAGCGTCACTTCCCCATAACCGTATAGGGCGGTCAGGTTGGCCGGAGTTGAAGGTTTGGGATTATAAGGGGTGACCGGCGCCTCGTTGGATGATTCACTTTCACCGCCGGTATTCAACGCGGATACGACATAGTAATATGTAATCCCATTAGTCACCGTGATATCGTCATAAGTAGTTCCACTGACATTAACCGCCACCGTGGTGTATGGTCCACCCGGGGTGGTGGCTCTCTTGATGCAATAGAAGTCCGCTCCCGATGCCCCATCCCAGTTCAGGGTGGCTTTTGCATCACCGGCCGTGGCGGTCAGATTGGCCGGTGCGGAAGGAGGAGGACAGTTTGGAACCGCTGTCGCCTCGTTGGACGTTCCGCTTTCACCGCTATTATTTACGGCGGTCACCACATAAAAATATCCGGTTCCGTTCGTAACGGTGGTGTCTTCAAAAGTGGTTACGGTTACATTCGTGGCAACAGTAGTATAAGGTCCGCCTGCCGTGGTGGCTCTTTTGACGTTATAGTACTCGGTAGCCAATGTGCTATCCCAGGTAAGGGTTACTTTCCCGTTTCCGGCTGTGGCCGCCAAATTGGCCGGCGCAGCGGGCGGATAAGATAAATCCAGATTGGGTATCTGGCCCGGGGTTATTCTCGCGGTAGTCGTACCATCACCCAACTGTCCCCAAGAATTATTTCCCCACGCAAATACCGTACCGTCATTTAACCAAGCCATTGAATGAAAAGAGCCGCACCCAACCGCAGTTATGCCGCTAAGGCCGGAAATTTGTAACGGGGTACTCGTATTCACATTGGTCCCATCCCCGATCTGACCATAATCGTTCCTCCCCCAGGCCCAGACCGTCCCATCCTCTCTTAAAGCAACGGCAAAGAGGGCCCCCCCGGCGATATCAATCACTTTGCTCTGAAGTGATATCAGCACCGGGGCGGTCCTGTTAGTGGTAGACCCGTCACCGATCTGCCCTTGCGAATTACTCCCCCAGGCGTATAATAGCCCACTACTGTTGATATAGTAAGAAGTATTGATTCCGCAGGCAACCTTGGTTGTCCTTATATCATTGGATTTCCTTGTCCGGACCGGATAGTTCCGGTCATCCATTGAATCGTCGCCAAGCTGCCCGCTGGAATTATTGCCCCAGGCCCATACCGTTCCGTCGGTTTTCAACGCAACCAGATGGCTGGTGCCGGCGGCAATTGATTTTACATCGCTGATACTGGCCTGTACCGGCGCAGTACGGGCCGTATTTGTTCTGTCCCCCAACTGCCCGTAAGAATTACTTCCCCAAGTCCAGACCGTCCCATCCTCTTTTAAGGCCGCCGAAAAATTTTCCCCGGCGGCGATTGCTTTAACATTACTTAAGTTTGCCACTTGTTGGGGAACTGTTTTAGTTGTATAAGTTCCATCTCCAAGCTGTCCGCTGCCATTTATCCCCCAGGCCCATACCGTCCCATCATTTTTTAAAACCAGGTTATGGTACATTCCCGCGGCGATAGCCTTTACACCACTAATATTGGTCAGCGTTTGGGGAGTTTTCGAACCGGTAGTTGTTCCGTCACCAAGCTGGCCGTAAGAGTTATTCCCCCAAGTCCATACCGTTCCGTCATTCTTTAAGGCAATTGTATGAGCATAACCTCCGTCAATTTGCGGCGTCACCGGGGCTACCGCATTCACCGCCCATTGCGGAATCGAAGTGAAGAGACCGCCGATAACGGCACATAATAAAATTGTTAAGACCAGTAATTTCCTCACGTTTCTTCCCTCCATGATATAATTTCGTTCTTCCTACAAACTTTCTGGCAAACTCAATGTTTTCCTTACAACTTAGTAATTTTGATAATTTATTACATTTTATTCTAATATTATACTTTAAACTTTATTTTTAGTCTACGGAATAAACCGGAATTATTCTCCTTTATTCCGCCGCCCTATGAATGAGGAGTTAGCTCCGATAATCTGATAAGCTTTTCTCAAGCGTCATCTCGTATTGGCAACATTTGCCCATCATCTCCGTAACATGGCGGCATTAATGCGGAAACCCGCATGCCGTTAAAATCGAATACAATCTCACGGGTTTTCCCGCCGGTTGAATAGGCAATAAGAATGATGGCTTTCATCCCTGTTTCGGCTTCCTTGGACCGATTCTTGATAACATTGCGGAGTTATCATAAAAGACTAAAGCGGAGCCTAAAGAAATAATTGACAAAAATTTTTTCTTGAATTATAATGAGTTTATACTCAATGAGTTTGGAGTCAACGAAAATGCCGGATTTGAAACGCAAGGAACAAAAGGAGCAGACGAGGAAACATCTTATCGAAGTTGCTTTTCAGCAGTTTGCCCAGAACGGCTTAATATCTACCCGGACGCTGGATATTGCCAAAGCAGCGGGTGTAGCTCATGGTTCGGTATTTGCCCATTTTCCCAGCCGGGAAGCACTTTTGATTACTGTAATTGAGGAGTTTGGCAAAAGGATAACCAGGCGAATTCATGAATTGGCCGGTGGCGGGGGTGGTGTCCGGGAGGTTTTGGAGGCGCATTTGAACGGTTTGATCGAGTATGAGCTGTTTTATACCCGGTTGGTAACCGAACGGCAAATGCTCCCGGAGGAGGTTCGCCATTCCCTGGTAATGATTCAATCAGCGATTTCTTTCCATCTTCAGCAGGCCGCCGAAGCGGAGATGGCTGCCGGGAAGATTCGAAGGCTTCCATTGCATTTGTTTTTTAATACCTGGCTGGGATTAATCCATTATTATTTGGCCAATGGCGATTTATTTGCGCCCGGGGAGTCGGTCCTGAAACGTTATGGACCGGAATTGATCGATTATTTCCTTGCTTTGACAGCTAATTCGATTTGATGGAGGAATGGATCGTGCGGCAAGAAAAAATGGTTTTGAAAGCGAGAAGATGTTACGGGCATTTGGGAGGTAAACTTGGGGAACGGCTGTTTGAGAGGCTGATTGAATTGGAATGGTTTAAACCGGAGGAGGGTAAATCGACGGTTTATCAGGTTACTGATAAAGGGTATGAAGAACTTAAAAGATTGGGAGTTAATCTGGAATAGGGAGGAAAGAAAATGAAAACTTGTATTGCTTGTGGCATGCCCATGGTGAAACCGGAGGAGTTCGCGGTGGGGGACACTGCCAAAGATTATTGTGTGTATTGTTCCCGGCCGGATGGCAGTATGCAGACCTATGAGGAGAAACTGGACTCAATGACGGGTTTCATTATTAAAACCCAAGGTTTTGATGCAAAAGCCGCCAGGCTGGCGGCTAAGGAGTTAATGGCCAAATTACCGGCCTGGCGGGACAGATAATTGTCTTTCAGTTTAATTTCGGGGAGGATAGATGATTTTCGCTGCTCCGCCACAATATTTTCGGGTTAGATCGATTAATTTGGCGGCGGCGGTTTCAATATATTCGGGAGGTGTTACGGCGTTGCCTTGAATTACATAGAAGCACCGGGTAGTATCTAGAGTGACTTTGGTTTTTTCATGCTGCCGTACTTCCAGCCAGCAAATGATGTCGTTATTGCTGTCGATATATGCGTAATCGCCGGGCCGGGCTTTCAACTCCGGGGTTCCGATGGGAATGAAACGCTCGGTGCCGTTGGTTAACCGCAGTGTTACATCCCCGGAAATCTTGGCGCAATCATGAACGCCCATGGCCAAACAGGTCTCCAACGATACCAAATTATAAATATCAACCAGCAGGTTGACATGGGGGAGATGGCCGTTGCGTTCCAAAATTTGCAATAATTTAGCCGGGGCAGCGGTGGTTTCCCGGTTGGAATGTTTGATAATTTCGTGCATTTGTTTGAAGCCTTGGAGAATGGGATCTGCCTTTCGCGATTCGTGGGTTTTCTCTGATAAAATTTTAGCGATGATATCATTTTTCAACTGGTCGAATCCGGGATCGGATTCCTGGTTACGCAGGCCGGTCATGACAAAACAGGTCCCAATCCATCCTAAAGCAAGTACATCATGGGAGACTGTGAAAGAAAGTTTTGGCTGGATCATTTTGAATTCATCACCTGTGATTGTTTTTTCTTCCGTGGTTATTTCAAAAAAATACTCCCGTATTTTTGGTGATTTCGTTTATTCCAGTAGAATGACCTTCATAATCATTCCCCTTTGATCCTTCAAGTCACTTATTTTTCATTTTATTGTAACGGTTCTCTTTGCTATTGTCAATTCTAACTCCATTGACTTTGACATAAACATAACATATAATTAACGTAATAGTTAGTTTTGAGCCGAAATCATAAAACATTAATTGTAAATAAGCTTATAATATGACACCAAAATAACAGACACGAATAACGGGTTCCGGCGGAAATAGACCAAATCGGTATCTTTTTATCCAGGAGGTAATTCCATTTATTTAAATTCCCGGTGATGGAAGGAAGTGGCCAGCAGGAGGTGAGGCGGATGGAATTCAAGGTAGCGGTGATCGATCAGACGGTGAATGAAGCGCTGCGCCGGGATGTACGGGCTAAGGATATTGAGTTGATGGCGCCCCTTTTGCAAAAATACTCGTTAGAAGCCGTCGATGTGTCTTTGCCTTATTGGGCCAAAAGTGATATCGGGCTGAATCGAACCGCTCTGCTTCATTTTCTGCGCTGTAAGATTGGCGCTACAAACAAGGAAATAGCTCAAGCCAGAGAAATAGGATTCTCCAAGGTGATAATCACTTGGCGGCATCGGCCGGGAATTCCATCGTTGTCCCGGCTGGTCTCCGCTTTAGCTGAGGCCGGGGATTTTGCCGGGGAAGTTTATTTATCCATTGAAAATGCCTCCGATTTTTCCGCGGCTGAAATGAAATGTTATTGGCCGCTACTAGTTCGCCATAACGTAAAGCGATTTATATATCGGGACCAGGACAGTGTGTTGGATCCGTTTCGTGTTTGCCGGGACCTGAACATACTGCAACAAACAGCCCCTTGTCCCATCGAATTTCACGGACATAATGCCTATGGATTGGCGACAGCCAATAGTCTGGCCGCTTTGCGAGCGGGGATCGGATATGTTGGGACGGCGGTGGGCGGTATTGGATTGCCGGGCCATGCTGCCATGGAAGAGGTTTTAATGGCTGCAAGGCATTTGTGGAAACAAGAGCAAATACCGGCCGGGTATTCCCTGGCGGCTGATTGTGAACGGATCTTGGCGCCCATGGGAATTAGCTTGCCGGTTGATAAGGCCATCGTTGGCCGCGGTGCATTTGCCCATGAGTCTGGAATTCATGTCGATGGAATCGCCAAAAATCCATTGCTGTATGAAGTGATTCAACCTGAGGAAGTGGGCCTGACGCGGCAACTGATCGTTGGCAAACACTCCGGCACGGCATCGCTCAAGGCCAAATTTCGCCAGTGGGATCTGGTTTTAAACCGGTTGGAAGCGGTGGAAATGTTGAAAAAAGTAAAGGATATTGCCGTGGCCCAAAAAAGACCGTTATCTGATGGGCAGTTGTGGCAATTATATATGGAATACGGTGATAAAGAACAGGGATTAGCGTGGCAACCGCCGCTATAAGAAGGAGGGGAGGTCATGATCCGCCGGACGAAGTTTCAGATTGTGGATACAACCTTGCGTGATGGTGAACAGTCGGCGGGTGTTGTTTTTTCCGCGGAGGAAAAAATGAATATCGCCCTAGCGCTGGATCGGGCCGGTGTCAGGTGGATTGAGGCCGGGATTCCGGCTATGGGCGAGAAGGAGCGGGAAACATTACGGATGCTTTCGGCCTTGCCGCTCAAGGCAACCTTAATTGCTTGGAACCGGGCGGCGCCTGACGATATTCGGGCTTCTCTATCTTGCGGTTTTTCTTGCGTTCATATTTCGCTGCCCATATCTGACTTGCATATTCGCTATAAATTGAAAAAAGACCGCCAGTGGGTCATTCGAACACTGGATACAGCGCTAAAACTGGTTAAAAGTTACGGTTGCACAATGATTGTCGGAGCCGAAGATGCTTCCCGGGCCGAACCGGAGTTTTTTCTGCGTTTTGCCGATATTGCCGCCCGGTCCGGAGCGATACGGATCCGGTTTGCGGATACGGTCGGTTGCCTGGATCCATTTACGGTTTTAGAATCTTTGCAGGATTTAATCACCCGGTGTCCGCTGCCGGTTGAATTCCATGGACATAATGATTTTGGTCTGGCTACAGCCAATACACTGGCCGCGTTTCGAGCCGGAGCTGGTTTTGCCAGCGTTACTTTATCCGGAATTGGCGAGAGAGCCGGCAATGCCTCTTTAGAAGAGGTTGCCGTTTCTTTGCGGGAGATCTATAGTTTTCATGCGGGGATTGATCTCGGCGTTTTGCCGTCATTGACCGATTTGGTCGTGCGGGCCAGTGGCAGGCCGCTGTTTCTTTATAAGCCTGTAGCGGGGCCGCTGTTTAAGAATTTAAAGGGGCAAGCCCAAAAGTTTTAACCTTTGGGATAGCCCCTATTTTGAATCGGTTGTGGAAGAAATAAATTGGTCAATAATTACCATCCGCGCCCGGCGATCTTATCTTCCGCTTTCATACTGCCCACATGGATTCCCCGCATGGCTACCCCAATTCCTTTCGATACTTGGGCCAGTAATTTAAAGTCCTGGTAATGAGTAGTGGCTTCGACGATGGCTTTGGCCCGGGCGGCTGGATTGTCGGATTTAAAGATACCCGAACCGACAAATATGCCATCACAGCCCAGTTGCATCATTAAAGAGGCGTCCGCCGGAGTGGCGATACCGCCGGCGGCGAAATTGACTACCGGCAAGCGCCCCTTTTGTTTGACCTGAACCACCAATTCATAGGGTGCTCCTAACTCTTTGGCGATGCTCATCAGTTCGTCATCAGACGCGTTAACGACCCGGCGGATCTCCTCATTCACGGTCCGGATATGGCGAACAGCTTCGACTACATCACCAGTGCCGGCCTCGCCTTTGGTGCGGATCATGGCGGCTCCCTCGCCGATCCGCCGCAGGACTTCTCCTAAATTTCGGGCGCCACAGACAAAGGGAACTTTAAATTGATGTTTATTGATATGATAGAATTCATCCGCCGGGGTTAAAACTTCACTTTCGTCGATATAATCAATCTCCAGGGCTTCCAGGATTTGCGCTTCCACAAAGTGCCCGATTCGCGCCTTGGCCATTACCGGGATGGTGACCGCCTCCATGATCTTCCGGATGATGTCAGGATCGGACATACGGGCCACGCCACCTTCGGCCCGGATATCGGCTGGAACTCTTTCCAGAGCCATAACGGCCACAGCTCCGGCATCTTCGGCAATTTTGGCCTGCTCCGGGGTGGTGACATCCATAATCACCCCGCCTTTCAGCATCTCCGCCATGCCCCGTTTAACTGTAATTGTTCCCGTTTCCATGGTAGTTCCTCCTATCCAAAAAGTAAATCTCGATTTTATATGAGTTGTCGGTTTGAATGAAAAAAATTCGGCAAATCCAACGTAAATATTAGTAAACCAATAGGTTTAGTATATAATATCATGAATTCAAATCCTTTACAAGCATTTCTGTGATTTATTGAATTTGACTTTGGAAATGGAGAATCATATAATGAAACAAAATTAGGAATGCGGTGTGTTCCATAATCATTTTTCAAGGAGGTATTGTCATGCCATTTCGGATAGCGGTGGCGAGCACCGACGGCAAATATGTGAATGAACATTTCGGCAGGGCCCGACAGTTTTTAATTTTCGATTTGAATCAGGCCGGTTATCAATTTCTGGAGCTTCGTAAGAATGAACCCTCTTGCCGTTCGGAGCAAACGGATGAAGTCAAACATTTGCCCACCATTGATTTGCTGGCGGATTGCAAAGGGGTGCTGGTGGCCCGGATTGGTCCGGGAGCGGAGGCGGTGTTGAATCAAAAGAGGATCAAGGTTTATGTAATTCCCGATTTCATTGATGAGGCTTTAAAACAACTATTATCACTGGAACAGAAAGAACTGTAACATATTTGGGGAAACTGTTAAAAATAATTACATGAAGATATTGACAAATTTTTAAAAAGCGAGTATCATAAAAATAACCTAGTAAATCGATAGGAATTTAAGGAATTATTGTAGAGGAGGCATCCATTATGTCCAAAATCGCTCAAAACTTAACTGATTTAATCGGGAATACCCCCTTGCTTGAACTTGTGAATTATAGTAAGTCCAACCAAATAAACGCCCGTCTCATCGCCAAGCTGGAGTATTTCAACCCCGCCGGCAGCGTGAAAGACCGGATTGGTTATGCCATGATCAAGGATGCGGAGGAGAAGGGCTTACTCACGAAAGATTCGGTGATTATTGAGCCTACCAGCGGCAATACCGGAATCGCGCTGGCTTTTGTAGCGGCAGCCCGGGGTTATAAACTGATTTTAACCATGCCGGAAACCATGAGCATTGAACGGCGGAACTTATTAAAAGCCTTGGGCGCAGAATTGGTACTCACTCCCGGCCCGGAAGGAATGAAAGGCGCTATTCGGAAAGCCGAAGAATTGGCGGCCCAGACCCCCGGCTCCTTTATTCCCCAACAATTTAAAAATCCAGCCAATCCAAGGATACACCGGGAGACCACTGCCGAAGAGATTTGGCGGGATACGGTTGGTCAGGTGGATATTTTCGTCGGCGGCGTAGGTACCGGCGGTACCATCACCGGCGTGGGAGAAGTATTAAAACAGAAAAAAGCCGGAGTCAAGATTATCGCGGTGGAACCATTTGATTCGCCGGTGCTTTCGGGCGGCAATCCCGGACCTCATAAAATTCAAGGAATTGGAGCGGGATTCGTGCCGGATGTTTTAAATACCAAGGTGATTGATGAGATTTATAAAGTAAAGAACGATGAAGCTTTTGAAACCGCCCGCAAATTGGCGAAAACCGAAGGGCTGCTGGTGGGAATTTCATCGGGCGCGGCGGCTTTTGCAGCCACTCAAATCGCGAATCGTCCGGAAAACAAAGGGAAAACAATTGTAGTATTACTGCCGGACACCGGTGAGCGTTATTTGTCAACAGTTTTGTTCCAGGAGGATATCGCAACCAGCGGCGCCAAATAAAAACTGGTTGTAAAACTTTTACGAATTGGGTCTGCGGGGGTGTGGAATTCAGAATCAAGGAGCCGGAATCCATAAGAGTAAAAGCTTTGCTTCAAAGGGATTTTCCCCGAGTAATCTGAATCAAAGGCTTTTATGGCTCCTGAATTCTGGATTCCGCTTCAAAATCCCCCGGTTGAAGTGAGGCGAATTAAATCATCATCCCAAAAAAGTTTATAAAATTATAAACTTATGGGTGTTGGTTGCATATAATTCATACTAAAACGATATGTTTACTTATAATCTGGAGGAATCCTTAATGCCAAACGATAAGGTGGAATTGTTACGAGGTTTATCGGATTCGGTGGTGGCCATGGATGAAGAAAAAACGGTGAATTTGGCGGTCCAAATCGTCGAATCTCAATATGACGCTTACGAAGCCATTGAAAAAGGATTATCCGACGGCATGGAACGGGCCGGGAAGCTTTTCGAGGAGGAAGAGTATTTCATTCCCGAACTGCTCATGTGTTCCGACGCCATGTATGCCGGACTGGATGTATTGAAACCATACTTGAAAGTCAATGACCAGGAACAAAAGTATAAAGTGGTGATCGGGGTCATTGAAGGCGATACCCATGACATCGGAAAAAATCTGGTAAAGATCATGTTGGAAACTTCAGGTTTCGAAGTGATTGATCTGGGAAGAGATGTGCCGCCGTTGCAATTTGTGGCAAAAGCTAAGGAAGTCGGGGCCCGAATCATCGCGTTATCCACCTTGATGACCACCACCATGGGCGGTATGGAAGAGGTAATTCGATTATTAAACCAGGAAAACATTCGTGAAAATCATCTGGTATTGGTGGGTGGCGGTCCAATATCCCAGGGTTTTGCCGACCGGATCGGGGCTGACGGTTATGCGCCGAATGCGGCGGAAGCCGTCCGGTTGGCGCGTAGGTTGGTTTCGGGTGTTGTGGCGGCATGATTCGGGATTCAATTTACATAAACGATTTACCGGCGCCGGATCGGATGACCCCGTTGCAACGAATGAACTCTTATCATCAAGGGAAACCGGTTGACCGCTTGCCGTGCGTCCCGATTGTGGGGAATACGGCGGCCAGAGTCATTGGAGTCCGGGTGGGAGATTTCAAAGGAAACGGAAAGTTGATTGCTGATGCCCAAATCGCTTCATACCGGAAATTCGGGTACGATATCATCCGGATCTTTACCGATTTATATACTCAAGCGGAGGCCATGGGGGCTAAAGTCCATTATCCGGCGGATGAAACGGCTTACTTGGCGGAACCGGCCATTCAAAGCATCCGGGAAATCAATCGCCTCCAACCGGCCGATCCCCTGCGTGACGGGGATCTGCCCCATCATCTGGAAGCCATGAAAATCGCGGTAGATACCGTGGGCGATGAAGTGCCCGTCACCGGGGCGGTTACTTGCCCTTTTACCAATGCTTCATTCTTAATCGGCGCCGGGGAAATCGCCCGGCTAATGCTAAAACAACCCGAAGCGGTTCACCGGTTATGCGAGATTTCACTGGAAACGAACCTACGCTATGCCAAAGCCATAATGGATTTGGGGGGTACGCCCAGTTTGACGGACGCCATGTCATCCGGTACGGTGATTGGTCCAACGCAATTTAAGATTTTTTCTTTACCGTATCTGCGACGGTTAATTGATTACATCCATTCACGGGATAAAAAAGTGACTTTACATATTTGCGGAAAGACCCATAAGATTTGGGAGGACATGGCGGAAGCAGGCGCGGATTGCCTCAGTATTGATAACGATGCCGACTTGCTGGCGGCCAAGGGAAAAGTGGGTAACCGGGTCAGACTGATGGGCAACGTCAGACCCGCTGAAGTAATGCTACAAGGTACCCCGAAAACGGTGGAAACAGCGGTAATCGAATGTATCCGGAAAGCGCACGATAACCCGAAAGGTTATATCGTGGCCTCGGGGTGCAGCCTGCCTACCGAGACTCCTTTTACCAACATTCAGGCAATGATGAATACGGTCCGGAAAATCGGTTATCCGGTGGTATTGATTCCGGCGGAAACGGGTGAGCATCATGAATGATTACAGTCCCAAGGAACGGCTGCTCAGGGTATTATACCGGCAAAAAACCGACCGTCCTCCGGTAATCTGCCCCGGTGGGATGATGAACGCGGCCATTGTCGATATTATGAACCGGACCGGCCATGCCCTTCCGGAAGCCCACCGTGAATCGAAGCTTATGAGTGAACTGGCCGTTGATATCCACCAATATACCGGATTTGAGAATATCGGAGTTCCTTTTTGCATGACGGCGGAGGCGGAGGCGCTGGGAAGCGAGATCGATTTCGGAACCCTTGCCTGTGAACCGAAAATTACCCGTGAAGTATTTTCATCGGTAACCCAAGTTGTTTTTCGTGATCCGGGAATTTTAGCCGGGTCGAAAAGATTGGCCCGGATTACCGGGGCAATTGAACAACTGGTCCGGGAAAATCCAGAGGTTCCGGTGCTGGGAAATTTAACCGGACCCATGAGCACGGCGGCCTCCGTCGTGGACCCGATTACCATCTTGAAAGAATTGCGGAAAGACCCGGACAATGCCCACCGAGTCATCGATTATGTAAGTGATTTTTTAATTGCCTATGCTCGGAGGATGGTTGAACACGGGGCAACGGCAATTTCCATCGCTGATCCCACCGCTACCGGTGAAATCCTCGGACCCAAAATGTTCGCGGAATACGCGGTGCGTTATTTAAACAAAATTATTCAAGCAATTCACGGATTGGAAGTGCCGGTAATCCTGCATATATGCGGAAACCTAGGCTCCGTAAAGCATTTGATTCCCGGTATCGGGGCTAATGCCATCAGTACCGATGCTTTGGTTAATTTAAAGCGATTGAAAGAAGAATATCCCGGGTTAGTGACCATGGGGAATATCAGTACCTATTTACTGGAATGGGGTAATGAGGAGAAAGTGGCGGAACAAACCGCCAGATTTATTCGGGATGGGGTGGATATCATTGCGCCGGCCTGCGGATTGAGCACCACCACCTCGCTTAGGAATATTACGGCCTTAACCGCCGCGGTGAAGGAGGGATAGTGAATGGCCCAAATCTATTTTGAACCGGCCAACCAGTGGATTGCCGTGCCGGAAGGATTGACAATTTTAGAAGCGGCCCGCCGGGCCAAGATAGTTATCGAGGCGCCCTGCAATGGGAACGGTACTTGCGGAAAATGTAAAGTGAAACTGAAGCCGGTACCCCAAGAAAACTTAAGCGGCGATGTTGGCTTGACTTCTTCGGAAAGAGGCCTGGAATGGGTATTGGCTTGTCAGACGACAATTAACCGTGATGTAAGCGTTGCAATACCCGCCGCCACAACCGATGAAAATTTAAAGATCCTGATGCACGGGCGGAATCTGGCCTTGGAGCAAGAAGCCCTTATTACCAAAGTTTATGATCCGGCCACAAATCTCACCCGTATATATGCGGATCAAGATCTGCTGGGAGTGGAACCTGGCAATACCGTGGCGGAGAGTTACGGCGTGGTGGTGGATATCGGGACCACTACCCTGGTTGCCTCCATCGTGGATTTGCGGACCGGGGAGGAGAGGGGACTTACCGCGGCGCTGAATCCCCAGACCGTCCATGCCCAGGATGTACTTTCGCGGATTCAATTCGCGGCATCGGAGCCGGGTTTGACGGTAATGTATTCCGAAATGATAGCCGCCATCAACCGGATGATTGCCGAAGTTACCGGTAATTTGGGGATTCATAAGGAGCACATTTATGAAATCATCTTTAGCGGTAATACCTGCATGTTGCATCTGGCTCTGAATGTCAATCCGGCCTCCTTGGGGAAATATCCGTATACACCGGCTGTCAAGGGCGGGGTTCAAATAAAATCGCTGGAACATAATCTGGATATTTCAAAATACGGCATCATCTACCTTCCACCGGTGATCTCGGCCTATGTCGGCGCGGATATTACCTCCGGAATTCTGGCGGTGAAACTGCACGAACGTCAAGAGCCGACTTTATTGGTGGATATCGGTACCAATGGAGAAATGGCGTTGAGTTGCAATGGTAAACTGGTTTCCACCTCAACGGCGGCAGGACCCGCTTTTGAGGGAATGAACATCACCTTTGGAATGCGGGCGGCGCAAGGAGCCATCGAGCATTTCACTATCACGGCCAGTGGTCAAGTTAATGTTAAAACCATCGGTAACACTGAAGCCAAAGGAATTTGCGGCAGCGGTTTGCTGGATATTATCGGCCAACTGGCGGTCCATGGCGTTATCGATAAGAGCGGACGTTTTGTCAATCCGGAAACAACACTGCTGCCGGTATGGTTGAAAGAACGGTTGGCCAAAGAGAACGGGAAAACGGTCCTCATGATTACCGATAAAATATGGCTCACCCAAAAAGATGTCCGGCAGGTTCAGTTGGCGAAGGCAGCAGTCCGGGCCGGGATTGAATTCTTACTTGACCGGGCCGGGGTCGTAGCTGCGGACATTCGTAAAGTTTTCATTGCCGGATCGTTTGGCTATCATGTGCGGATTGCCAGTTTGTTTCAGATAGGGTTGTTACCCGCCGAGTTTGAGAGCAAGGTTGAAGCGGTGGGTAATACATCCCTCACCGGTGGGCAGGCGTTCTTATTGAACACCGGTTATCGGCGGGATATGAGAGATCTGGTCCGGCGGGTGGGAGTCATTGAACTCGCCAATTATCCGGATTTTGACAGGGTCTTTATCAA
The DNA here is from genome assembly GCA_023436305.1 of Bacillota bacterium. Lineage (GTDB taxonomy): Bacteria > Bacillota > UBA4882 > UBA8346 > UBA8346 > JAEZJQ01. The sequence goes on along the minus strand of JAEZJQ010000057.1, from coordinate 23,879 downwards.
TCAAATGGGGTTTTAGGGGGTGATTATATGAGCAACCATGGTAATCAAATGAGTGGCTCGACTTGTGGGATAGGGAGAATGTTATGAATTTCATTAACGGAAAAGGATGATGCAAATGCGGAGAATACATGGCTTATTATTGGTTGTATTGATGATCGGAGCCGGATTTACCGGGATTTTCGCCGGTAATCAAAAATTGAAAAAGTTTACGGTGGGGTATCTGCCCAACACCGGCCACACCTTATATTTCTTAGCTCAGGAAAAAGGGTACTTTAAAGAAGCAGGGCTGGACGTGGAATTATTTCAGTTTACCAATTCCGGTGAAGGATTAAATGCCGTTAAGGCTGGAAAACTGGATGCCGGTTCTTTTGGAACTGCTGCTCCGTTGGTTTTCATCTCCAAGGGCGCTGAGTTTACCATCTTTGGCGGCCAAATGTCGGAAGGCCATGCGCTGATTGCCAAACCGGAAAAGGCGGAACAGTTTAAGGATTTAAAGAACTATAAGGGAAAAACTCTGGCGGTAGTCCGGCTGGCTACCGGAGATATTGTCTTCCGGGGCGCTTTATTGGAAGCTGGAATTGATTGGCGGAAAGACTTAACCATTCATGAACTGGAATCTCCGGCGGCGGTCTTGGAATCAGTTAAGAAAGGAAGCGTTGATGCGGGCTTGGTCTGGATTCCTTACCGGAAGATTGCTCAAAATCAAGGGCTGGTGGTCGTCAAACAAAGTGCGGAACTTTTGCCGGGCCATACCTGCTGCCGTCAGGTTGCGCTAACTTCAAAGCTTAAGGAAAATACTCGGGATTATATCAAGTTTTTAACGGCCTTGATTAAAGCCTATAAGTTTTACCGGACTCATCAAGATGAAACGCTGGATGTCATTTCGAAATACGTCAAGGTGGATAAGGAAATCATCCGAGCCGAGACTTATGGGGCTCATATCCATAGCAGCCCCGATCCGAACAGGCAATCCGTGATTAAATTTTGGGAATATATGAATAATGCCGGTTATATCAATTCAAATTTGCCCATTACCCAATATATCAACACCGGTATTTATCAAACGGCATTGAATGGTATCCTGAAACAGTATCCCGAAGATCCGATTTATCTGCAATTAAAAGCCGACTTTAAAGAATGAGGGAGAGTGGATGCCGGTTTTTTAAACTTGGCATCCCGATGAGCCAAAATGAGTAAAATCGACATACAAAACGTATCACTCAACTATACCGATAACGGCGCTGAGGGAGATTTCACCGCCATCCGGGATATCAATCTGGAGATCCGGGCCGGGGAGTTTGTGAGCATCATTGGCCCCAGCGGTTGTGGAAAAAGCACCTTGCTCAGTCTGTTTGCCGGCTTAAATTTCCCTTCCACCGGTTGCATCTTGTTGGATGGAAAACGAATCAAAGGCGCCGGTACGGATCGGGGAGTGGTTTTTCAGCACTACTCACTGTTTCCGTGGATGACTGCCCGTCAAAATTTAATGTTCGGTATGAAACAGGTGAATAAAGAGAAATCCAAGCGGGAAATTGCGGAGATCGCGGACCATTACCTGGATATGGTGGGTTTAAAAAATTTTAAAACGAAATTACCGGGCCAATTGTCGGGTGGAATGCAGCAACGGGTGGCGATTGCGCGAGCTTTGGCCATGAATCCCGGAACGCTTTTGATGGATGAACCCTTTGGGGCGGTGGATGCCAAGACCCGGGTGTTACTCCAGGATTTGTTGCTAAAACTCTGGGAGAGCGGCCGGGAGAAGAAAACGGTGATTTTTGTGACCCATGATTTGGATGAAGCCATTTTACTTTCCGACCGGATTGTAGTCATGAGCGCCAGCCCGGGAACCATTAAGGAAGAGGTCCGGGTCCCCTTTGCCAGACCCCGCGACCGGGTAAAGCTGATCAGGTCCCAGGAATATACGGATCTACGGAACCGGTTAGTTGGTTTATTTTATGATGATTTACTGCAAAAAATCGGCGGGTTGGAAGTTGTATTATAAACCCGGGTCAGGAGAGTACAGGGATGAAGAAACCATTGATTACGAAAACGCCTAATCCAGGATATACCCATCGTGAATCCCAAAAGCCGGGGCGCCGGCTCCTTTTTTTCGGCGGCTCCGGCAATATTACAGAGTGGATTCCCCATCTTCTGTTCGGATTGATCCTTATTCTGGAAGTCATTCCGTTTGGCTACGCACCCAAAAACCCCTGGTATCTTGTTATATTGTTACTGCTCATTGAAACCGGCTTTCTGGGCAACGTCTTTTGGCAACAAAATTCCGGCAAGAAGCAAACTGCAGGAGATGTTACCACCATTGTCTTCACGGCGATTTTGGTTTGGGAATTATGCACCACCAAACTCCGGCTCCTGGACAAAATGTTGTTTCCCGCCCCGGAGACGATCGTTCGGTTGTTTATTGAAGATCTGCCGGTGCTGCTCAAGGGGCTGTCCAGTTCGCTGGGTTTGCTAACCGCCGGTTATTTTCTGGCTTTGATTACCGCCGTGCCGTTGGCGCTCATTATCGGCTGGCGGAAACGGTTATTCCGGGCGGTGAATCCGTTGACCAAAGTTTTGGGACCCATTCCGCCCATTGTTTATATTCCTTATGCGATTGTATTACTACCAACCTTCCGAATGGCTTCCATCTTTGTCATTTTTATTGGAGCCTTCTGGCCGGTATTCATTAATACTTTGAATGGCGTATTTAATATTGACCGGAAACTTATTGATTCAGCCAAAACTTTAAATGTCAGCGAGGGGGCCATGTTATATGAAGTCATTCTGCCGGGTGCGCTTCCCGCGATTATCAGCGGTGCTACCATCGGTCTGGTACTATCTTTTATACTCCTCACTGCGGCGGAGATGATTGGGGCCACTTCCGGGCTGGGCTGGTATGTCAAATATTTCTCTGATTTTTCGGATTATCCGCGAGTGATTGTAGGAATTATTTTTATTGGAATGGTGGTCACCGGAATCACGTATCTTTTTGGCAAGGCCGAGGGGTATTTGCTCCGGTGGCGCAAGTAAAAACATAATGGGTAATTCGATGTAAATTTTTGAATACAAGGGTGATTTCCATGAATTCAAAAGAAATAATTTTAAAAACCATTAATTTGGAAAAAACATCACGCTTACCGGTGGCGCTCTTGTCGGGCGGAGTTTGGACTTTGAACCGCCAGGGCCTGGCCTTGGAACAAGCGTTGGAAGATCCCGACCGGGTCGTGGCGATGATGATTCAAACCAACGAGCAAGTTCAATCGGATATTGTCTGGGCGGGTTCGGGCTATCATAACCTGGCGGTCCGGGCTTTAGGCGGGCGGATTAAATTTCGTTCCAAGGGTGCTCCCGATGTGCTCGAACCTTTGATTCGAGAAACAACGGAATTGGATAAAATCGATCTAAGGATCCTGGAAGATGACCCAGGAATTCTCAATCTGTGTTGGGTTACTGAACAGCTCAACTGGAAAATTGGATCCGATACAATGATCGGAGCGAGTCAATGGGGCCCTCTTACCCTTGCCGGGCACATTTACGGAGTCGAGAAGCTGATGCGAGGTATATACAAAGACCCGGCCGCAGTTCACCGGGTGCTGGAATTCACCACCGAACTTTGCTACCGTTATTTGAAGCTTTTTATCAATGTCGGCGCCCAAATCGTCTCCATTGCCGATCCCGCATCCTCGGGAGACTTGATCTCGCGGCAGCAATTTCAAGATTTCACCTTGCCGTATCTTAAAAAGGCGGTTGCTAAACTTAATAATAGCGGAGCCGCGGTTATGATTCATATCTGCGGCAATATCGCCAATCATTTGGATCTGATTCCGGAGAGTGGCGCCCAGATTATTTCCGTGGATTACAAAGTGGATCTATCCCGGGTCCGGGAAAAGACCGGATTTTGGATGGCCTTCGCCGGGAACCTGAACCCGGTGGCTATCATGCAAAATGTTACCCCGGAGGAAGTTATGACCGCTTGCCGGGATTGTATCAATAGGGCTGGCCCGGGGAGCAGTTATATTTTAATGCCGGGATGTGATATTCCGCCGGGGGTCCCGCTGGAAAATATCCAAGCCATGGTCCGGTCCGCCAGGGAGTGGCGGGGAGAATATGATTCATTTCAATTTATGGAGGGTATTTAAACAATGAGTTATTTCGACAATAAAGAACCACCGAAACGTGAAGAACGGCTAAACGCCGCAATTACTTATGGTGGCAGCATTTGTCACCTTGCCGGTAAGCGTAAGGGGTGCTGTCTTAACCCTCAGGAACGTAGTTTCACCCAAGGCTCCATCTGTCTTTTATTACCGGGGCTGGCCATGCTTAATAGCATTCCGGACAGCGTTGTATTACTACATGGAGCTATCGGCTGCGGCTCTTGTTCCCATTCTCAAAACGCCAACGCCCGGTCGGGCGGAAATCTTCGATTTGGGAAAGTGAAGGATGCTTTATGGCTTTCCACTGCTTTGACGGAATCGGATGTGGTCGGTGGTGGTGAATCCAAACTGGAAGCGGCCATCCGGCAGGCTGATAGACGTTACCGCCCCGCCGCCATCATTGTGGTCGCCGGGTGTGTGCCCGGAATTATCGGGGATGATATTGACGGTGTTGCCGGCCGGTTGCAACCTGAGATTAACGCCAAAATTCTGCCGGTCCATTGTGAAGGTTTTAAAACCAAGGTTTGGGCTACGGCTTATGATGCGGTCTATCATTCCCTGGGTAGGAATTTACTGGATGAACCCGAGGGGTCCCGGAGAACCATTCCGGACCCCATGGAAGATTTCGTTGAAAAAGAACGGTTACGCCGGACGGTAAATTTGATGAATGTCTCATCCATGGGCCGGGTGGATGAATTGGAACTGATTCGTTTATTGAATGCATTGGGCCTGGAGGTGAATGTGTTTCCGGTGTTCACCAAACCGGAAGAGATGTACCGCGCGACGCAAGCGGCGCTCTCCGTCAGCACCTGTCCCACCCATGATGATTATTTTCTTAAACATTTGCATGAAAAGTACGGAGTGCCTTACATTGTACGGCATATGCCCATCGGCATCGATAATACCAATCGTTGGCTCCGGGATGTGGCGGCTTTCTTCGGTCTTCAGGAACAGACCGAAAAATTAATCGCATTGGAAGTCAAAGAATTGGAGGAAGCTTTGGCCGGATTTAAACCGCTGTTTAAGGGGAAAAAGGCTTTCATCAGCGCCGGTGAGATTCGGGCTTATGCCAATGGTTATTTGTTAACCGAACTTGGTTTTGAATTGGTGGGAATCCGCTCTTTCCATCACGATGAATTCGCGGAGATTGAGTATGAAAAGCTGGCCGGAATCGTCAAACAGGATTTCGTAGTCAATATTGCCAATGTCCAACCGTTTGAGGAAGCCAATTTATTAAAGAAATTAAAGCCGGATCTGTTTTTGGGGCATTGGAACGGGAACGCCACCGCCGCTAAACTGGGAATTCCCACCCACGTCATTTATAATACTGGTTTAAGCTACATCGGGTACAAAGGCGTCTATGAACTGGCGCGCCGGATTTACCGTCAATTGAAAAATCCGGCCTTAAACCGAAATTTGGCGGCGGAGATCCGGTTACCGTATACGGAACGATGGCTGGACTCGGAACCGTTTAAACATATCAAGACTCTTGGAGGTGATGTATCATGAGTAATTTTGTGGAGCGGCCCCGTTATTTCTGCGCTTTGGGCGGGGCCGTGGAAACCATCACCGCTTTACCGGGGGTGATTCCGATTTTACATGCCGCGCCGGGTTGCGCCGGGAATATTACCTGGACCCAAAATGGCGGCAGCGCTTTACAAGTGGGTGGTTATTGCGGGGCGTTAACCGTTCCCAGTTCCAACGTTCAGGAACGGGAAGTGGTCTTTGGCGGGCTGGAACGGCTTCGGGAAGAGATTCGCAACACTCTGGAGATTATGGATGGAAAATTGTATTTCGTGATCTCCGGTTGTGTTACGGAGATCATCGGGGATGACATTCGTTCCGTGGTTAGTGAGTTCCAGGCTGAGGGGTTTCCGATTATTCAAGCGGATACCGGAGGTTTTAAAGGCAATTCCTATTATGGATATGATTTGACGCTCCAATCGTTATTCCGGAATTATCTAACCAAGGGATTGCCCAAGGTCAAAGGCCGGGTTAATTTGTGGGGAGTGGCGCCCTTCATGGATGTTTTTTGGCGGGGTAATTTGGAGGGATTACGGTCCTTCCTGGAAGCGTCGGGTTTGGAAGTGAACACTTTTTTTACAGGCCAGGATACTCTGGAGGTGATCCGGGAAGCCGGTTCCGCTGAATTGAATATTGTGGTTTCCCAGGTTTATGGGGTGGAAGCGGCGGAAGTTTTTCAAGAGGTTCATGATACGCCGTATATAATCACACCCCTGCCCATTGGTCCGGCAGCCACCGACCAGTTCTTACGACAGGTGGGAAAGGCAATGCAACTTGATCAAACCCGGATTGACGAAATCATCGCGGCGGAGCGCCGGCTGTATTTTCATTATCTCGAACCGTTGATTGAAGGATATAATGATTTGGATTTGCAACGGTATGTGATAGTCATTGGCGACGCGAATTATGCGGCAGCGGTCACAAAATTCCTGGCGGATGACCTGGGATGGTTGCCGGAGCTGGTTGTTTTTACCGATCAACTGGACGAATCGAAACAAAAGCGGTTAACGGAGCAAAGTATGCAACTGGAAACGGAGCTTTCGCCCAAGATTGTCTTTGAAACCGATACCAGTGAGATAATCGGCCATTTTAAACGGCACTGGGGCGAATCCCATGGCCAGAGATATTATCATTCCTTTAATCCGGCCTTTGTGGTGGGAAGCTCCCTGGATCGGGAACTGGCCCAAAGCCTGGGGGCCAACCATCTCAGTATTAGCTTCCCGGTGGCCAACCGGGTAGTGCTGGACCGGGGTTATACCGGTTACCGGGGCGGCCTGCATTTAACGGAAGATATTTTGAGCAGTATTATTATAGAACGGTAAACCGAAACATTCGGGCAACAAAAAATCTTCAAAGAAATGATTGACAACGATAATGCTGCATAGTAATATAATTATAACCTAGTATTCCGATATGAATTGTATAAGTTGGTTGACCAGACAAACTGGAGGCCGTGGATCATCGAAAACGATGAAACATGGCCTTTTTTTAATATACATTTCCGATGTCGAGGATTGTTTGCCGATGATGCGCGCTTACGCGGCTAAAAAAGGAGGTGATCCAATGAGTAATTTGACTGAAGCAACGGAATACATAAGCAATACAAAGTATCTGATTTTGGCTACGGTGGGAACCAGGGATTTTCCGGGACTCAGGACTTTGCTTTCCTTCGCCAATGATGGTTTTCATATCTATTTTTCCACGGGAAGCTCCACCGAAAAAGTCCGTGAGATTGCCGCCAATCCGGCGGTTAAGCTGTTATTTCAACATGAGGGACAGGAACTGGGAACCTATCAAAACGTCACCGTCTCAGGATACGCGGCGCCACTGGAACCAGATAGCGCGGAATATCAAAAAGCGGTTCATTTAATTAGCGACCGAAACCCTTCATTCAAAGCCAGAGTGGAGCAAGGACAACTTGATGGGAACACGCTGTTTAGAGTACACCCCCATAAAGTAAAATTGCTTGATTTTCGAAAGGGTACCAGTCCCCAGGCGGAGGAAGAATTGGCCATATATGAAAATTAGGTGGAATTGGAATGGGTTTACGTTTTAAATTTTGAGTTATGAGTTATGAAAATCCTGATACGAAAGGACTGATAATGAATGAAACGGTGGCGTTTTTGCTTGCCTTTGGCGGTATTGTTGATGGGATGTTTGTTGTTGATGGCGAGGGCTGATGGGAAAGCCGTGAAGAAAAAGATTGTGGTGGGACAAAATGGCAATCTGTGCCAGGGGCCATTGATCATTGCCTATGAAAAGGGGTTTTTCAAAAAAGAAGGTCTGGAAGTGACACTGTTAAAGGGGGATTATCCTACCCTCCGGGACGGGCTGGCCACGGGGAAGGTTGATGTTACTGACGGGTTGGTGGTAACCTGGCTGAAGCCAATCCAGGGCGGATTGGACATCAATTTTACCACGGGGATTCATACCGGGTGTATCGCCACGATTGTATTAAAGAATTCACCGTATAATAACTTCAAGGATCTAAAAGGAAAAATCATCGGCATTTCCGGTGGAATCGGCGGAGGTTCGATGAATTTCGGATACAGGGCTATTTTACATGAGGGTGGCGACGTTAAGGATTATACCTGGCGGGACTATCCGGCGGCACAGTTGATTCTGGCATTGGAGAAAAAGGAGATTGACGCGGCGATCATTGGTGAACAACTTGGGATTAAAGTGGTGAATGAAAGAAAAGCCAAATTAATCCGTTCCAGTACTTTGGACCCGGACTTCAAGAATGAATATTGCTGTATGTTATGCATCCGGGGGAAGATTGTCCGCGAGGACCCCAAGACCGCCAAAGCGATCACCCGGGCGGTGATCCGGGCTGCCAAATGGGTGGCCGCTCATAAAGAAGAAACTGTTAAATTACTGTTAGAGAAAAAATATGCGATGGGAGACCTTGATTATAATCTGGGCTTAATGAAGACCTATAAATATATTCCCAGTGTGGCCGGTGGCCGGCATGCAATCAAGGTGTCCATCGAGGAGTTTAAGAAACTGGGGCTCTTTGAGTCCAAGGTGAATGTGGAAAAAGAGACTGATAAAATCTTTATTTCTTATCCGGATGTTGAGAATTAGTGATAACAGTTTTATCCATACAGTGGGGGCTTGCCGTCTTTAAAAGGCATATCTCTCTCTAAAAATCGAGGTGGTTTCATCATGGCTTCAGTGGAAGAAGTGAATGGCCCATTGAGTTTAGCGGCGGTTCCGGAAAAACGGGAGTCCGGAGGGAAGAAAGATTTTCCCAAGGGGATACTGAAACTGTTGCCGTTTTTATCATTTGCCGGAGTCGTTCTTTTGTATTATTTAATTCCCAATCGTTTGAATTTTACGGCCACGCCTGCGTATCCGTCGTTGATTGGCATATTTCTGGCAGTTTATCTGGCGCTGTTGATATTCTCATTTTGGAATACCGGATTAAACCAGGCTTTGCAAGATAAAGCGCCGTTATTGACCGTAGTATCCATCATCTTTTTCTTATGGGATTGGCTGACTTTGAAAACCGCAATTATGCCTATGCCTTATTTTCCCTGGCCCGATAAGATTCTAAATGCCCTGATCAAGGACTGGAGCGTTCTGGGAACCAGTTTGCTCTATTCGATCAGGCTGCTGGGAACCGGATACCTGCTGGGGGCATCCGTCGGCCTGATTTCCGGGGTGTTAATGGGCTGGAATAAAAAATGGAGTTACTGGCTGACGCCGGCCATTAAGATTATCGGACCGATTCCGGCGGTTACCTGGATTCCGCTGGTGATGATCTTATTTCCCACCAGTTTTATGGGAAGCACTTTTTTAATTTCTTTAGCCGTCTGGTTTCCAGTGACCTTAATGACTTCATCCGGAATTTCCGGGGTAAAGAATGCGTATTTCGAAGTGGCTCGAACGCTGGGAGCCGATGAGAAATATCTCATTTTTCAGGTAGCCATCCCGGCGGCTTTGCCCAATATTTTCCTGGGGCTATTCCAAGGGATGGGGGTATCTTGTGCCACCCTGATTGTAGCTGAAATGGTGGGAGTTAAAGCCGGGTTGGGCTGGTATATCAGTTGGGCCACCGGCTGGGCCGAATATGATAAAGTATATGCCAGTATTGTGCTGCTATTTCTATTGTTTTTCGGGGTAATCACGCTGCTTTTTAAGGTTCGCGACCGGGTATTGTCCTGGCAGAAGGGGGTAATCAAATGGTGACCACGTTTACAAAAACCATCATTGAACCGGTTGCGGAAGTTGGTAAGCTGGTCGCCAACGAAGTGGTTAAGATTTTCAGCAACCCCGACGGAGAAAAGATTGTGGCATTAAACGGAGTGAACCTGACGATTCACGCCGGTGAATTTGTGTCGTTGGTGGGCCCCAGCGGCTGTGGTAAATCCACACTGCTCCGTATGATTGCCGGATTGGATCAGCCAAATTCCGGCGGTTTAACCATCGATGGGGAAGCGATTGCCGGGCCCGGTTTTGAGCGGGGACTGGTCTTTCAGGATCCAACCCTCTTTCCTTGGCTCAATGTTAAGGGCAATATTTCCACCGGGCTGAAAGCCCGGAAAATTATACATGAAAAAGGGCATGAGGTGGAAGAGTACGTTAAAATGGTAGGTTTGGACGGTTTCGAACGCTCTTATCCCCACCAGCTTTCCGGGGGAATGGCCCAACGGGTGGCCTTGGCCCGGGCGCTGGTGAACCATCCCAAAGTATTGCTCCTGGATGAACCGCTGGGTGCTTTGGATGCCTTCACCCGGATGGCCATGCAGGATGAGATTTTAAAAATCTGGGAACGGCGGAAAACTACAATGGTTTTGGTGACTCATGATGTGGATGAGGCCATTTACTTAAGCGACCGGATTGTTATTATGACCCCCCGTCCCGGAAAGATTCAAGAAATTATCAAAGTAGAAATCGGCAGGCCCCGCAGCCGAAGCCATCCCGATTTCTTCAGGATCCGCAGCCACATCCTGGAGATCCTCCATTTCGTCCAAGAGAATTATTTAAGCTACTATTTGTAATTTATCGGAGGTGTTTCGAATGAGTAAGTTTGTTGACCGGCCCCGGTATACTTGCGCTTTGGGTGGGGCTATCGGGACTTTGATTAGCTTGCCCCGAACCATTCCGATTTTGCATGCGGCGGGGGGCTGTGGCGGGAATATTGCCAACGCTTTAAACGGGGCGGCGGGTTATCTGGGGAGTGGTTATTGTTCCGGTCAGGCGCTGCCCAGTTCCAATGTTTACGAAAATGAGATTGTGTTCGGCGGGGAAAACCGGCTGGCGGAGCAGGTTAAAAATACTTTAAAAGTTATGGATGGAGATCTGTATGTAGTGGTTACCGGGTGTATGGTGGAGATGATTGGGGATGATGTCCATTCGGTAGCCAAACGATTCGGCGGCGGCCGGGCGCCGGTGCTGGCCGCCAATACCGGCGGTTTTAAGGGGAATTCCTATAAAGGGTATGACATTATTTTAGAGTTATTGTTTCGGGAGTTGGTCGTTAAAAATCCGGTCAAGAACCCTAAAACCATTAATTTATGGGGGATTGTCCCGGTGCAGGATGTTTTTTGGAAAGGAAATCTAGCGGTTTTAAAAACGCTCCTGGAGAAGCTGGGCTATCAAATCAACACTTTTTTTGGCGAGGGGGAGACCCTTGATAACTTAAGAAATGCGGGGGCGGCGGTTTTAAATGTGGTGGTTTCCGATACAATCGGGGTGGAACCTGCGAAAATATTTGAGGAAGAACATGGAACGCCTTTTGTGATTGCCCCATTTCCAATCGGCGTGTTTGGCACGGAACAATTTTTGCGAATCATCGGTGGGGCTTTAGGTGTCGCGGAAAAGTTTGTCGATACGATCATTCGGGAAGAGAAACAACACTTTTACGGTTACCTGGAAAGGTTGGCTGATGTGTATAATGATCTGGAACTGCAGCGATATGCCGTGGTGGTGGGAGATTCCAATTACGCCCAGGCCTTGACCCGTTTTCTGGCGGATGATCTGGGCTGGATCCCGGAATTGGTGGTGGTGACCGACCTTTTGAACGAGGAACAGCAGGAGCGGGTTACGGCCCGGTTTGGAAATTATCTTTCGCCCATCCGGCCGAAACTGGTATTTGACAGCGATACTTCAAGTGTAAAGCGGCATCTTTATAATCATTGGCCGGCCAATCATAATCAGCGCTATTATGATGGATTGAATCCAGCCTTTATCATCGGTAGCGCTTTCGAAAGAGATTTGGCCGAGAATCTGGGATTGCCTCATTTAAGTGTTACCTATCCCATCTCCAACCGGGTGGTGCTTGACCGGGCTTATGCCGGATATGCCGGGGCCTTGCGTTTGGTTGAAGATATAATGAGTGTCTTGGTGGGTAGCCGGTAATATATATTGTTATGTGATTATTTTGAGGGAGGCGGTATGCTAATGGATTTCATGAAGGAAAAAGCCCCGCCGGTGCGGGAGGATAGATTACGGGCTTGTAACGCGTTTGGCGGTTCCTGTTGTGAACTGGCCAGGGGAGCTAAAAAGGGATGCCTGAACGGAATCACGCGTATGTTTGCTCAGACTCAAGGGTGCCAATTAAACTTAAGCATGGCGATTTTAAACACGCTCCGGAATGCGGTAATCATCATTCACTCCCCCATCGGGTGCGGAGGCAGCAATACTGCCATGGCCGGTTTGACCAAAAACTTTCAGAAGCTCCGCGATACGAAAGCCACCGGCTTAATCTGGCTAAATACTAATCTGGACGAAAATGATGTGATTAAAGGCGGAGAGGCCAAGCTGCGCGAAGCGGTCTTGTATGCGGAACGGGAATTCCGGCCCGGCGCCATTATTGTGGCTAATAGTTGCGTACCGGCGCTCATCGGAGATGATTTGGACGGCATATTAGCCCAATTGCAAACCGAGGTTACCGCCAAGATCGTTCCGGTACATTGCGAAGGTTTCAAGACCAAGATTCAAGCCAGCGCTTATGATTCGGTTTATCACGGCATATTGCGAAATTTGGTGGATGTGCGACAGGAGGAGCAACGGTTGATTCCTGACGAGCTGGAAACGTTGGCCGAAAAATACCGGATTAGTAAGACCGTGAATGTCTTGAACGTTTCATCCATGAGCCGGTTTGATGAGGACGAACTGGCCCGGCTCTTGCGCGCTTTGGACTTAAACGTACGGTTCCTGCCCTGCTATGCCCATCCTGATGATTTTGGAACCGTTACCGAAGCGGCATTGAATGTGAGTATTTGCGCCACTCATGACGATTATTTCGTGGGGCATCTCCAGGCCCGGTATGGGATTCCTTTCGTTCTGCGGGCCATTCCCATCGGGATTGCCAATACCAACAAGTGGCTTCGGGATATCGCCAAGTTTTTTAGGATTGAAGATAGTGTCGACCGGTTGATTGAAGCTGAAACCCGGGAACTGGAAATGGCTTTGGCCCCTTACCGGGAAGTTTTACGGGGGAAGCGGGCCTTTCTGGCCGGTGGCGAGATCCGGGTACTGGCTAATGCCAGCGCCTTGGTGGAATTGGGCCTGGAAGTGGTGGGGATGAAAGGTTATCATTACGATGGATTCGGGGATGATTTCCTGAATGATCTGGAGTTAAGCGAAAAAGTACTTTTTAATGTAGCCACCGGCCAGCCTTTTGAACAGGCCAATCTGTTGGAAAGGCTGAAACCGGACATTTATGTGGGCCACATCGGCGGCAACGGTTGGGCGGCCAAACAGGGTATACCGGTCTTCCCCATCTTCGGCCAGGTAGTGAATTATATGGGTTACAACGGCGTCTTCGAATTGGCCCGGCGCTTGACCCGCCTGCTAAAAAATCCGGTGTTCAACCGGAATATCGCCGCCAACACCCGGCTGCCCTACTTTGAAGAGTGGTATAAACAGGACCCGTTCACCTATATCGACAGTGATGCGGCTTTGGCGGAAATTTGAATTTGATGACATTAGGGTATATTAAAACGCGGGATTCTACGCCCTAAGCCATATAAGCCTAGGAGTGATACTCATGAATTCGAAAGCTTCCTTACAAATTGGAGGAATGAGTTGCGCCATGTGCGCGGCCAGGATTGAAAAGCGTTTGAGTAAACTGGATGGGATCATTAAGGCCACGGTTAATTTTGCTACGGAGAAACTGGCGTTGGAATATGATTCGTCGAAAATACCAACCACTACGGTTGTAAAGGAGATTGGTTCACTGGGATATTCGGCGTATATTGTGGCCGAAGATAGGACTTCGGGCAACAACAACCGGCCCAATCATGAGATTAAGAAGCTGAAATATCTCTTCCTGGCGGCGGCGCTGCTCAGCGCACCGATGATTTTAATGATGCTGTTATCGGAAGAATTGTCCATATGCCATGTTTTTATTGCTCCGGAGTCCCGGAGCAAGGCGGCGGAATTTTTCGAGCTTATCCGTTTTCGGCTGCGGTTTTTGCATGACTGGCGGCTGCAATTGGCCTTAACCACTCCGGTGCAACTGGTGATCGGGGCCAGATTTTATAAAAATGCTTTTCTGGCCTTAAAAACTAAGAGCGCCAATATGGATCTGCTGGTGGTTTTTGGAACATCGGCGGCCTACTTTTATAGCCTCTATATCTCGTTGTTTATTCCGGCGGACCTGGTGGGGCATAAGTCGGTTTACTTTGAATCTTCGGCTGTGGTTATTACCCTGGTGCTGTTGGGAAAATATCTGGAGGCTTTGGCGAAGGGCCGGACTTCCCAAGCCATCCAAAAACTCCTGGAATTGAAACCCCCCACCGCCAGAGTTTTACGAAATGACGTAGAAACCGAAATTCCGGTGGAAGAGCTCCGGATTGGCGAAATCATCATCGTGAAACCCGGGGAAAAACTCCCGGCGGACGGAATGGTGCTGGAAGGCTGTTCAGTGGTGGATGAGTCCATGCTTACCGGGGAAAGTATACCCGTGGAAAAGCAACCGGGTGACCGGGTGGTGGGGGCATCGCTCAACCAGTTCGGTTCGTTGAAATTCCGGGCCACCGCCACCGGTTCGGAGACGGTCCTGGGTCAAATCATCCGGCTGGTGGAAACCGCCCAGGGAAGTAAGGCTCCCATCCAGAAAACCGCCGATCGGGTATGTGCCATATTTGTTCCGGCGGTGGTGGCCGCGGCTATACTTACCTTTATCGCCTGGCGCTTAGGCGCCCCCGGATGGATTGGGCCGGAAAAAGCTCTGTTGGCCGCGATTTCTGTGTTGGTGATTTCCTGTCCTTGCGCGCTTGGGTTGGCCACGCCGGCGGCAATCACGGTGGGAATGGGCCTGGGCGCCCAGCATGGAATTTTGATCAAAAACGGGGACAGCTTGGAAACGATCTCCCGGATTGATACGGTGGTCTTTGATAAAACCGGGACCATTACCACTGGGAAACTTGAAGTGACCCGGATTTTGGCCTTGGATGGGACGGGTGGATTTACAGAGGATAAATTACTGGATTTGGCGGCTATTGCCGAGAAAAAATCCGAGCATCCGTTGGGAGTGGCTATTTATGAAAAATGGAAAGCCGGAAACGGGATTGAAGCGCCAGATTCGGATGGATTTAAGGCGTTCCCAGGCCTGGGGGTATCTGCTGATTTCAAGGAATGGTCACTCCTGGCCGGGACTGAAAAATTTCTGGCGGAGCAAGGAATCAACACCGCTCCGGCCAGGGAATTTTTAATTCCTTTGCAGGAAGCGGGTCAAACCACGGTACTCATGGCGGTTAATGGCCGGTTGGTGGGGATTTTCGCCATGGCGGATCGAACGAAAGCAAACGCGGCGATGATGGTAGCCGAGCTAAAACAATTGGGGTTGGAAGTCTATATGTTAACCGGTGATCATGAAAAAACCGCCAGGAGGGTGGCTGGACAGGTCGGAATCGAGCGGGTCATTGCCGGTGTTTTGCCGGACGGTAAAGCGGCTGCAATTGAAGAACTTAAGTGTCGGGGAATGAAGGTAGCGATGATTGGTGACGGAATAAATGACGCTCCAGCTCTAGCTTTGGCCGATGTGGGTTTGGCGATGGGAAACGGTACTGATACCGCCATTGAAGCTGGTGATATCATCTTTTTACAGAATGATTTGCGGATAATCCCCACCGCCATCCGTCTGGCCCGGCAAACCATGCGGAAGATCCGGCAGAACCTTTTTTGGGCCTTTATTTACAACATTTTGGGGATTCCGGTGGCGGCCTTGGGAATGCTAAATCCGGTCATTGCCGCCGGAGCAATGGCTTTGAGCTCGGTTTCGGTATTGCTAAATTCACTCAGTCTGAAACGTAAAAATACCTACTAAACCGATTGGAATAATTACGAAAAAATACTTGCAATTTATTCTGAAATGTTTTATAATACAAACATAACATATATGTTATATTAATGTCAACTGATTGTTAATTAAAAAGAGAGGAGAATACTCATGAAACGTTTATTAACGGTTATGCTGGTTGTTTTTGTAATGTTCGCGTTAGTGATCACCCCTGGTTCGACTTTTGGTAAAAGCGGTTCCCTGAAATCCATCGATAAAAACGTCAACCGGATCGATGACGATCTGGATGCGCGGATCGATAAGTTGCAAACCGATGAAAAGATTCCGGTAATCGCTATCTTTACCAGTACTGGTTTTGAAGCGGGCAAAATTCATTCCTTGTCGGAAAACGCCTTGACAGCAGTGGAAGCGCGAGCCGGAAAACTGGAAACAAAATATAAGTATGAAAACATCCCGGCCAGAGCATTAAACTTGACCAAAGAGCAGATTTTAGCTCTATCCCAAGAATCCTCACTGGTCAAGCTGCAATTTGACGGAGAAGTCCATGCTTTTTTGGGAACTTCCTCCAATTATTTCGGCGCCACCAAAGCCCGTACCGACTTTGGAGTAACCGGTAACCTGGACGGCAATCTCACAAGTTATACGAAAAACGATGTAGTCATAGCGGTGATTGACACCGGTATCGATACCGGGCATGTCGACCTGGACGGCGGCAAGGTCATCGCCTGGAAAGACTGGGTGAATAGTCGAACCACTCCTTACGATGATAATGGCCATGGCAGTCATGTGTCAGGAATTATCGCCGGAACGGGTGAGGGCAACTCCAGTTATAAAGGAGTAGCTCCCGGAGCGGCTCTAATTGGATTAAAAGTCTTAAACAGCGCTGGTAGTGGCAGTATCAGTAATGTTGACGCCGCCATTGATTGGGCCATCACCAACAAGTCGTTATATAATATCCGCGTGATTAACTTAAGCCTTGGAATATCCGGCAGTTCTGACGGAAACGATTCAACCAGTCAATTGGTTAACCAGGCTTTCACGAATGGGATTATCCCGGTAGTCGCCGCTGGAAACGAAGGGCCGGATTCTTACACCATCGGTTCACCTGGCGCGGCGGCTAACGCTATCACGGTCGGGGCGCAAGCTGACCCGGGCGAAGGCGGATTTTTCCAGGCCTACTTTTCGAGCCGCGGCCCAACGGCCGATGAACGGATCAAACCCGATATATCGGCTCCGGGATATAATATCTCTTCCGTTAAGGCCGGGACAAGCTCAAGTTATGTTGCTTATAGTGGTACAAGTATGGCGACTCCTTTTGTGGCGGGGACTGTAGCGTTATTATTATCGGCCAAATCTTCCCTGACTCCGGAGCTAGTCAAATCCATCCTTACTTCCACTGCGATTGATTGGGGCGCGAGTGGCCAGGATAACGATTATGGATTTGGCCGGCTGCAAGCCTATGAAGCGATAAAGAGCGCCGGTGGCTGGAGCGGCACTGGACCGGCTGTGTCGCAACATGCTTACTTCACGGGGAGTCTTTCCGGCGCCGGTCAAAATAACTACCATAGTTTTTCAGTCACTTCCACCACGTTCCCGATTGCGATCACATTTCTGCAAAACAGCAGTAGCGTTGATTTTGATATCTATCTTATCAATCCGTCCGGCGTCCAAGTGGCTTCGGCCTATGGAACCCTACGGCAGGAAACTTTGACCTATCAACCCACCGTTACTGGTACATACCAGCTCAGGGTGTATTCCTATTCGGGTTCAGGTGGATATTACTTTGATTTAAGCGATAATTAAACTAACTTCGCGAGGGACGAAATCATTTCGTCCCTCGCGAATCATTCGAGAACAATTCTCTGTGGGTTCCACGGTAATTTCTTTCCCGTCCCGCTTTATGACGACAAAATAAATGGAAACATAAAACGGTTAGATATATTTACGACATTCATCGGTAACATGAAACTTTTTGCCAAAAAAAGATTGACAAATTGGGAAAAGGAGGGTATTATCATTACAACCTAGTAATTTGATAGGAATAGTATGATTTAAATTTTAATGATTCTTCATCTGGGGTATAAAATAATGGGATAATAATTATCGGGTTGCATATAGTTAAAATCAGGATTAATCGGTCAACGGAGGTTGCCATGCTGGAGCAATATATTGATCAGAAAAAAGATAATCCCATTTCTCCGGAAGATTTATGCCGGTTGCTGGAGATGCTTGGCAGTATCCGTTACGGATCGATTACTTTGTTGATTCAAGACAGCAAAGTGGTCCAAATTGATAAAAGCGAAAAGGTCAGATTGGTTTAACCGTAAAAGTGGCCAATCGGGTTAGTTTGGCAGTGGTAGAAGAAAACCAAGGAGGTAGTCAATTTAGAAAATCTTGCTCATCAATGATTCCGCCCGGTGCAATGTTGATAAAACCGGTGTCATCCCACGGCCCATTGACGATTTCTTCAAAGTATCGCGAGCTTCCTTCTCGGATTGTCAGATTTAAATTGAGCAATTGGGCCAGGTTTTGCGATTCGCTAAGGTTGATTTCTTCCCGGGGATGGCCGGTACGAATGTAGGTTAATTGATGGTAATTCTCAAATGTCTGGTTTAATATGCGTAAAGCTTTCGTTGTTCCGTATTTTTGACAAATCCGCCGGTGCTCATTGACAAAGGATTGTTCGCCCTCGATCCAACCCCCGCTCAGATAAAAGATTCCTAAGTTTTGGTTACTTAATTGCCGGTTCTCTGAAATCGACCCTAACAATATTGGAATGCAATCGTGAACCCGGGGTATCGTCAACCAACAGCCGGGAGCCCTTAACTGATTCGCGGCGCCGCCGCATAAGCCGAACCCCAAAACAATCCGGGAGTACCCGGTGGATTGGTCCAATAATTTTTGCAATTCCCGATGTAACTTTTCCGGATGGAGATGGAACCTCATGGGCACGAATTGGAATTCAATCTCCGGTGAAGACTCTTTGCGCTTCACCGCAAGCAACTCCTCTTTCAGGACATTACAAGCAATGATTTTGATCGTCATATAGACGCCCTTCTTCTTTAATCGATAAACACCGCCGAATACCAATTTTGAATCTCCCCCTCGCTTTTCAGGGTTTCGATGGGGAGATTGAATTTACGGACGGTTTTAAAAACGTCAATTCCGACACTATGAAACGCCGGTCGGGCTTTTTTCGGGTGGGCACATGGCTTACCTTTTAAACCGGCACATTCGGAGCATAAAGCGCAATCACTTAATGAAAAGGCAAAATAAAATCCGTCCACAAAAGCTTGGCTTTCCAGAGCCAACGAGACTTCCTGGGAAACTTTTTTAAGGGTGGAGTGAATGATGACCCCCCAGGTAAATTCGGAGAAGACTTCTTTATATTCCCACGGCATTAATGATCCCGGCCGGGAAGGGCAGGTATGACCTTTGCCCCAGTCGTTACATCCGAACATGCACTTTAAAATGGTCCGGGAATCAAATTCGATATCAACGATTTTAAAGAGCGCGGCATGATCGGCTCCCAGCTTTAAAGCCAATTGGAGATATTCATCCGGTTGCATGAAAACACCTCATAAAAATTTATTTTTTATTATACCATGCGGCTGTCTAAAAAGTATTGTAAATTGATAAGATATACAATATATAACATCCAACCCGGCGCTAATGTTTCGATGATATTCAGTAAAACTTGAAATGAACAGAATTTATTGACAAGTTTAACGATCTATGCTAAAATCATATTAATTCGATTGGAATAGTATGATTTAAAAAGTGGGGTGAGATTTGAAATGAACTCTTTTGTATGCATAGTTCCAGCCATTTTTCTGGTGGCGATTATTTTTTTACCCTTGATCCGGCATGTTGAACATGCTGAAATTAACGATATCAATCAAGGTAATGTCCCCGGCCAATTCATCCGTCTTTCTCGCGGCTTGACCCATTATGAGATCACCGGACCGGAGAAAGGGCCTGCCGTTATCTTTGTCCACGGTTTTTCCGTACCCTATTACATGTGGGATCAGAATATTCATACACTGGCCCGGGCCGGATTCCGGGTAATCCGATATGATATTTACGGGCGGGGGCTTTCGGAACGGCCGGATACCATCTATAACCGGGACTTATTTATCGAACAACTAGCCGAATTATTGAGCGTTTTGGGAATCAACGAACCGGTTTCCCTGGTGGGGAACTCCATGGGGGGCGCGGTAGTAGCCGCTTTCACGGCCAGCTATCCGGAACGGGTTAAGAAGGTGGTTCTAATTGACCCGCTTTGCGATAAGCGGGCCATTGGTCCCTTTCGAATTCCGCTGGTTGGAGAATATCTCACCGCTGCTTTTTTGGTGCCGGCATCACCCCGGGGGCAGTTGCGGGATTTCTTCCGCCCGGAAGACTTTCCGGAATGGCCCCGACTATTTCGAGAACAAATGCAATATCGAGGTTTCGGCCGGGCGCTACTATCCACCATGCGGAATTTTTTCAGCCAGGATCCAACAGCGGACTATGAGATAATTTATCAGGAAGGTAAGCCGGTTTTACTAATCTGGGGAGCGGAAGATCGTACTTTGGATATCCATGGAGCCCATAAATTACGCCAAATTTTGAAGCCGGATTTCTTATGGCTCGAAAAGGCCGGTCATATTCCGCAGTATGAGTGTCCGGAGATTGTTAACCCGCGTATGATTGATTTCCTTTCCGAGATTATCTAAGAGATTTCGGGCGGGTAAAAATGTTTCAATTAAAGTGATTGACAAGATACGATGAAAAGAGTAAAATATATTATATCATACTAATTTAGTAGGAATAATAGGAATTAGTTTAGGGGGGTTAATACCATGTCTAAAATTGCGAAAAATTTAACAGATCTGATCGGGAATACGCCTTTATTGGAGCTAACCAATTATAACCATGCCAACAGTCTAAATGCTACAATCGTTGCCAAACTGGAGTATTTTAACCCGGCCGGCAGCGTGAAGGACCGTATCGGTTATGCCATGATTAAAGATGCCGAAGATAAAGGTTTAATTAGCAAGGATACGGTGATTATTGAACCGACCAGCGGAAATACCGGTATTGCGCTTGCTTTTGTAGCGGCGGCAAAGGGATATAAATTGATTATTACATTACCGGAGACTTTTAGTATTGAACGTAGAAAGATGTTGAAAGCTCTGGGTGCGGAACTGATTCTCACTCCGGGGCCGGAGGGGATGCCGGGCGCCATCAAAAAAGCCCGGGAGCTGGCCGCTCAGATACCGAATTCGTTTGTCCCTCAACAGTTTGAAAATTCGGCTAACCCCGAGATTCACCGGCAAACCACTGCTGAAGAAATTTGGCGCGATACCGGCGGTGCGGTGGATATCTTCGTCGGGGGTGTTGGGACCGGCGGAACCATTACCGGAGTCGGTGAAGTACTGAAAAAGAAGAAACCCGGCGTAAAAATCATCGCGGTGGAACCTTTTGATTCCCCGGTTCTGTCGGGAGGCGCCAAGGGGCCCCATAAGATTCAGGGAATTGGCGCAGGTTTTGTACCGGGTGTCTTTAATAATACGATAGTTGATGAGATTTATAAAGTGAAAAATGAAGAAGCGTATGAAACCGCTCGTAAGTTGGCCAAAGTCGAAGGGCTACTGGTGGGGATATCCTCCGGCGCCGCCGCCTTTGCCGCTACAGCAATTGCAAAACGGGCGGAGAATCAAGGGAAAACAATTGTAGTTGTCCTGCCGGATACGGGAGAGCGCTACTTATCCACTGAATTGTTCGAGGAAGCTTAAAACTTCAGCCTTAATATAATTACATTTCTTCGATTACTCCGGTGATTAAAGATGTAAATTCATCCGAAAGCTTTATTTTAACCGTCGCTTCGGGTGTACCTCCCGATTGTTTAGCAGACTTTCGACGGCTAAGCAACCCACAGACTTTTAACCGGTTGTAATTGAGTTTTTCAGGGGTGAATATAAGGGGATAAACCCTTTTACGGGGGATAAGACCCTTAAAAATATATCCAATATCCTAGTAAACCGATAAGTTTTATAATATTAAAATTACCGGCAGGTAGCTGCCCGGTCAGGAGGGATGGAAATGCTTCAGCAGTTGGCTGATGAAGAACGGTTTGGACATCTATTGAAACAGCATCCGTGTTTCAATGGCGAAGCAAATGTTCAATATGGGCGGGTCCATCTCCCGGTCTGTCCGGCTTGTAATATCCAATGCCGTTTTTGCAAACGCGGTTTTAATAAATGGGAACAAAGGCCGGGAGTGAGCCGCGCTCTTTTAACCCCGGAGGCGGCTGTGGATCTGGTGGCCAAAGCTTTGGAACTTTGCCCGGAATTGACGGTGGCCGGAATTGCCGGACCGGGAGATACATTAGCCACTAACCATGCATTGGAAGTTTTTGAACAGGTTCACCGGCGATTTCCGCAACTGATGAATTGCCTAAGCACGAATGGATTGCTATTGGAGGAAAAGGCGGAATGGATTGCCGCCGCCGGGGTGAAAACGGTGACGGTTACCGTCAATGCGGTTGATCCCGAAGTATTGCAAAAAATCGTTTCCCATGTCCAATATTACAACCAATACTTAACCGGCGTTTATGCGGCGCGTTTTCTCATTGCGGCGCAGCTGGCCGGAATTCGGAAGATTACATCCCTGGGAGTGGTTGTGAAAGTGAATACGGTATTGATTCCGGGTGTGAATGATCGCCATATTGGTCATGTGGCGGAAGTTACGGCCGATTGCGGGGCGTCGCTATTGAATATTATCCCTTTGATTCCCCGGCATGAATTTGCGGATTACTTGCCGCCGGATTGCCGGCAATTGGGTTCGGCCCGGGAAGCCGCCGAAAAGTTTTTACCGGTATTCCGCCATTGCCAACACTGCCGGGCCGATGCTTGCGGCATACCCGGAAAAAACCATGATTTATCAAGTCGTTTATATGACCAACCGATTGAAACATTTTCCCATGGATAACTTAAAAGAAGTGGCGTGAAACAGAAACAGACGTGTATGCGCGTTTCGTAATGTTTAAAAATATAAGGAGTGACCATAATGTCCAAAAAGATCAACCAGATTGCAATTTATGGTAAAGGAGGGATTGGGAAATCAACGACCACATCCAATATTAGCGCGTCCTTGTCGAAAGCCGGTTTTAAAGTGATGCAATTCGGTTGTGATCCGAAGAGCGATTCCACGAATACGTTGCGGGGCGGAAAATATATCCCGACGGTCTTGGATGCATTACGCGAAAAAAGCAATGTGAAACCGGAAGAAGTCGTTTTTGAAGGTTTTAATGGCGTTTATTGCGTGGAGGCGGGTGGACCCGCTCCGGGGGTGGGCTGCGCCGGACGGGGTATCATTACGGCGGTTCAACTCTTGAAACAACTCAGGGTATTTGAAGAATTAGACCTGGATTACGTGCTGTTCGATGTCTTAGGTGACGTGGTTTGTGGTGGATTTGCCGTTCCGATCCGGGAAGGTATCGCTGAGCATGTTTTCACGGTATCTTCGGCCGACTTTATGGCCGTATATGCTGCCAATAATCTGTTCCGGGGAATTCAGAAATATTCCAACTCCGGGGGCGCTTTACTGGGTGGGGTGATTGCCAATTCAATCAATGCGCCATATTCCAAGGATATTATCGATGATTTTGTAGACCGTACCCGGACTCAGGTTATCGGATATGTGCCGCGTTCGGTGACGGTAACTCAAAGCGAGTTGCAAGGGAAAACCGTGATCGAGGCGGCTCCAAATTCGGAGCAGGCTAAAATTTATCAAAGGCTGGCGGAGCGGATCGCCAATCATAAAGAATCCGCGGTTCCAGCGCCGTTGGAATCCAAAGAATTAACCGATTGGGCCGCCAGTTGGGCCGATCAACTATTGGCCATCGAGACCGGTGAAGTCCGGAGCGTGGCGGCCAGTATCTAACAACCAATCCGAAATAA
>JAEZJQ010000039.1 GCA_023436305.1 Bacillota bacterium | reverse complement strand
AAAAAAATTTCCGGATTGTTTTTCGGATGGATTGAATGTCTTATCGCCCGTCTAGCCAACTCCTTATAATCATCCAGGTAAATTCAAAGAGGTTTTTCGTTATTCAACCTCAATAATTCCTAATTGAATAAATGCTACTGACAAAAAACTAAGCAGGCGATATTTTGAATTTAAATCGTAATTGTTTTCTTACTTTTCAAATACAACCATATTGGTATCCGAAAAATGATCAATATCAAAATCAATTTCTTCAGCTTGAAGATATTTCATCATTTCGGTGGAAGCTTTTACAATGGTTACTTCTGAGATTTTATTAAGTTGAATTTGATGATTAGCTGCAACATATGTTTTCACGTCACCTCCTAATGCAATTTCTGTCAAATGTGTATCATCTATAAAATTGGAGATGTTATAGCTTTCAACGGATGGATAACTGAGCAATAGCAATCCGCCACGTAATCCGTTATCATTTTCGTATGGATTGGTTAAAGTCAAAATTAGCTTTTTAATTAACTCAACATCAACATTGGATTTAGGATCGCGGTCAAATAGATAATAAATTGCCGACCTATCTACTGGAAAGTCGTATTTAGATATTAAAAGTTCAAAGACACTATCAAGGTAACAGTTTTCATCACAAATATCAGATATATTAGATTCCTCGGTATTTATTACAGCTACTTTTGAGGTGCAAGTATTTTTACTTACGAAAAAATCAGGTCTATTCCTTCTTTTTTCAATGTATTCATACCCTAATACATTACAAAAAATTCGTCGTAATAACGAAAATTCGTTTTTTCCACCCTCAACAATAAAAAGGACTCTTCCGATACTCTTATCTTTATTAATTTTCATCGTTACTTTTATAATTGGGCAGTCCGTCAAATACACCGCTTAAATACATTTTTTCTAAATTTTGTGCTACTCGGGGCTGCTCATCGGAAAAACGTTTTACGCGGCTACCATCTTCTCCATTAAAATCTACCGAATATATTTGGTCCGGACGCAATATCGAATTTGAAAGTAAATTGGTAGAATGAGAGACAAAAATCATCTGGGATTTTACAGATGTTTTCATAAAATACTTGACTAGAAGTTCTTCAAGTTCATTGTGAAATCCACTTGAAAATTTATCAACAAGCAATATACCGTTATTCTCTATAACCCTTAAAAAAGAAGGAAGCATATCCAGCAGAGTACGATTACCTAATGATTCTTCCATAAATGGAATCGGGACATTAATACCCTTTCTTCTAAAAAACACAATTTCTTCATCATTTCCCGATTTAATAGTGAATTGATCTCCCTTGCCTTCGTTTGCATAATCAACATTTTGTTCAAAGTTATGAGCATCAAAAAAATGATTCATCTTTTTGGTCCCGTTTTCTTTTAAGTAGCTGATTAATCTTAGATCATCCTTACCATAAGAAACAACCCGCTTTTCAAAGGCGTTGAAGTATATTGAGTTCTGTAAGAACTCAAACCATTTTCTTAAAATATCGTTTCCGGCAAAACGGGTGTTAAAGAAGATGGTTCTTAGTGAAAGGGTTTCTTTGTCCAATTCATTTTCATCATAGCTGTTCTCTTTATTATCATTGATATATGATTTCGCAGTTAACCCCATTCGCTCTAACAACAAATTATCATCAATATACAGCTTTTCATAAATAATGCTTTTTATGGGATTGTTTTTTATCTGATAAAGTATCTGGTGGTCTTCGATTTTAAAATAATAATCAATGGAGAACTCGGGATTATCCGAAAAAAGACAAAGTAGAAGTCCTGATTTAAACTCTCTTTCCATAAATAAAAGGTCTAACAGTAACTTAACCGCAAGTATGGCATTGGATTTACCGGAAGCATTTGCTCCTACAAACATCGTGCCTTTTAATACTCCATTTTTAGCCACATTTGTGTCGGAGAGAAATGTATAGTTTGTTTTTGTAAAATCAAGTGTCGTTTCATTTTTAAAAGACTTAAAGTTTCTAATGATTATTTTGGCAAGCATCGAAAATCATCCTTTCGGGTATTAGCATATCATGCCTTAATATTATATGCAATATATTTACATCTTATTCATTAGTATTCGTAATTTTCTTACACATAGGGTGTGAAAAATGGACATAAAATTACGGAAGATGGTGAATATTTACGAGAACCCGGTGGGATTGTTAATATACCGATAATTTGAGTAGAATCCAACGATGTAGATTTTCGCAAAAAGTTAAAATTAAGTTCCCTGTTTGGCTATTTTCAAGAAATTGCATGTTTGCATGCCGACAATCTTGGCGTTGGGGTTGATTATTATATTAAGGAAGCCTTGCCGGAAACTACGATCATCATTTTTAAAGATCTATCGGCTTCAAGTACGAACCTGATCTATTTTGAGGGTGTCAATGAAAAAGATAATAAGCCGGTCTTTAAAGCGCAGATCGAAATTGCGGCTGAGCAGGAATCATAAGGCGCTCCACTTTACCCTGGCCCCGGAGCAGTTGCACCCGGCCTTCGCGGATTTGATGAAAACTTTCAACACCGGGGGAAAAAGCTATCAACTGTCTGTGGCCAATGCCTTATGGGGGCAGGCCGGGTATAAATTCCAACCGGAATTTTTAAAATTAACCAACAAATATTACGGCGCCGGTTTCAAGCCGGTTGATTACGTCAATGAGCGGAAACGGGAACAAACCCGACAAAAAATCAATCAGTGTCATTACTCCGGGGAGTTTTCCATGACCGCGTTTGCGTTTTTAATTTTCTTTACCCATTCCGCCGCTTCCTGATCGGTATTCGTATAGACATCCAGTTTTCCGCTGTTAAGTAATTTGGTTAAATCCTGATCTTTCGCGACCAAATCCGGAATATCCCAGGGAAAAAAGTATTCTCCGGCTCCAACATTGATTGAGCCGAACCGGGATTTCAGTATTTCAAGATATTGTCCCAGCAAATAAAATGCACGATCTATGCTTGAAGCTATGGGTAATATTTTCGGTACTTCGTTGAAATCCAAATAAACAACCGGTTGTATGCCGTCCGGCCGGGCCAAAGCTGGAATTGTAGCCCAAAATACGGCTTGATATGCCGCCTCGCCAAATAAAACCATATCGGTTAACAAGGGGATATCATCCCGTATCTCCCGTAAACTCCGGTTCCGTTCGACAAGATCATTGGAAGCGCCGGGTCCCCCGTAAAGATGCTGGCGCCATAACAATCCGCCATTATTTTTCCGAAGCATCGCCGCTAACTGTGGATCCAGATCAGTCTGGAAAACCATCTGAGTATCAACCGGTGTTAAGGCGGGTGGCGCTAAGTCCAGTTCCAATTGGTGGTTACGGCAAAATTCAACCAGGAAATCAAAACCTTTTAATTCCAATGTTTTACCTCCACTCGGAATGATTTCTGAAAATCTGCTAAAAAAGCAATTTCTTAAGGATAATTATTTAATTAATTGGATTAGGGCATCGACCTCGGCGAGAGCCGAACTTTTGGCCGTGGCCACTTCAGCAGTTAATGCCGCTCCACTTTTCTGGGGAACGGTATGGTACCATTTTCCGAAGTATTTATCCACTATCTCCACTATTTTTACCACATACTCTCCCTTGACTTTCGCGGCGGGTAACGTCCGGAACCGGGTCCAAACCGCATTGACACCCTGATGAACCGTGGTTTCAAGACCTATTAAATTTTTGGCGGCGTTCACATCCAATTGGGGAAAGAGATGGGACCATTCCAAAGGAAACCGGTGATGAATCGGGCAACTCAGGCCGGCTTTTTTAAATGCTTCCACCGTGGCGGCACGAGCAGCCCCATACCGGGCCACCATCACATCCCGAATGGCATCTTTTTCGGCTTGGACAAGAGGTTTACCGATCAAACTCTCCAACTTGGCCATAAGGTCTATCATTCTATGCTTCTCAATGGCGGAAAGGGCTTCCATCCCTTCGGTTTCGGCTTTTTTAATAATTGCCCGCAATTCGGCTTTTTCAGCTGTAGAGAGTCTTACAATCATGGTTTCGAGATATTCCAATCCGGCCTGTGTCCCTTTACCGATAAATCCAAGTAATCTGGGAGCCACCAGGCGGAATGAGGCGCCCAACAATTTAAAAATCGCCCCGCCGATGAGCCATAAGGCAATCTGTTCAGCACCCATCATGGCGGCGTATACTGTCATGTCTTTAACGCCTTGCCGCCATTGAACAATTATATCCTGGTGCATCCGGCGGTAATCGGAAACAATCTTATCCGCTTCATCAGGCATTCCGGAGGTGGGAGGCCGTTTAACACCGGCCTCTGTCACATGCTAGGCGCCATAAGGAGGGGAACCCGAGTGAATACCATTCAACTTAAAAGTAACGGTACGGTTTCCCAGACCGCCTGTGAAAGCAAGAATACTATTGAGCAGTTCAACATCCACAAATAAAGGTTGGGGTGGCAGATCTTTGCTTCCTGTTTTGGGTCTATCCCAAGTGAAAGTACCTATCTCCAGCTTTTCCAACCGATCATCGTCGTATTCCACTGAAAAGTTTGCTTCAGCCCTGCCATTCTGAGGTACATGCAATAATGAACCGATCTGTTTCACTATTTCGGTGGCTTTGATAAAGGTGGGAACTGGAACACCCGAAGTGGACAGTGGTATGCTTCTTCCTTCCGGGGGTAATGAAGGCTGATTGGCCGGTTGTGTTTCACCCTGGGATTTTACTCCCCAATTGGCGGATTCCCGTTGGAGTAAAATTTTATAATAACGTTCCTGCTGCCCGATAAAAACCGGTAACCAGGTTCCGAATCCACGAGTAAAAGTGGCCTCATCAACCGGCTGGACTGGTGTGGTTCCCGGTTGAGTTTGTTTGAAGCTGACCAACGTCATCGCGCCGTTACTGGTCCAAAAGGTAAATTCATATTCGGCATTCAATGTATTGGTGGAATGGATAATCCCGTACATTTGCTTGATCGCCGAATTGGCTTCATCAATTGCGGCTTGGGCATTGGAGGGATTGGCTTGCTGGCGCTGCAATAAAGTTGAACCATGTAATAATTGCAGTATCGCATGGTTTCCAATCGTTCGTTGTAAAGTAAAAAAACAGTTATCCGGTCCGTTGAAATTGTTACCCCGTCCCGGCTGATTCTGATTGGTTGAAGAACTTCCTTTTTTGGTTATCGAAACATTTTCCCTGGTGTCAACCGGCTTTTTAATGAATATCACCCTCTTTGTTAGGGTAATTATTATATTTTTCTTCAACAGCTTCCAGTAAATCATCATCGGTGATCCCGGTAATCAGTTCCCGGACTTCATCATTCATGTCGGAACCACCTCACAACGGGGAGTAATATAGTGCCTCCGGTTCGTTTTCATTGGTAATTTAAATAAATATTGTAACTTCATTCTTCGAATTATTCGGTATATTTTGGTAATCTCCTGCTGTATTATGGGCATCGTAAAAAGATAGGGAAATAAAGAAAAAAACCTTGAGAGTTATATTATTTCCCAAGGGCTTCCGAAAGCTGAGGGCTTATGATTCCCGGTATGGAATGAAAAGTTGACGGGTAAAAATTTATGGAGTAGGTGTAAAAAAAGCGTTTGATAAACAAAAGTTGTTATAAGTACAGGATGCCAGGTTAATTATCCCACTCGGCGGCCCGAAAATGTTTATTTGGTCTTCGGTGGTATCTAAGGCTTTAAAATCCATCTTCATCCCCAATCCCAGCAGTTTTGAAACCGCTTCCTTCCTTGTCCAAAAAATCATGGCCTGAATCGCGAAGGCTTCAGGGTCAAGGTGATTGCGCAGTTGTTTCTGTTCATTGGGGGAATAAAAATAGTGGATGAGAGAGTCCGGAGGGCTAAATACCGCTTCCAAGTCAATGCCGATCCTTGTTTCAGACACAACGCCGATACAATACGGATAAGAATGGGTAATGGAGACATGAATCCCGGGATACTGCAAAAGATAGGGGGCGGAGTCCGCCCCTTTGACCACATCGATACAACTTAAATCCATAACGCGCCCGTTTCCCAGCTTGTACTTGAATAAAGCCGATTTTACGGCATATCTTCCGGATATCCACTGGACTTTGTTCTTGGGAAGCGTCAAACTTTCCCAAGATTTGAGTTCCGTACCCGACAACACCGAAAACAAATCATGATCAACCGAGTTCATCCGCTCTTCGATGTCGATCATGTTTACGGCGCAAAATTCAAATTGGAATTGGCTTGCCAATCCGTTCAGATGATTTTGGATCAACGGCTGGATATTATCGATACACATAACATCCTCTTTGGGATTACAAGTTGATAATTCGCATGGTGATGTTTTTGGCGTAATAACATACCTCATCCTTGTCATTCACCATGATTACATCATAGATTTTTAATTCATCCAATTGTTCTTTCAGTTTGGCGTAAGCCTTATAACGGCTACGTTCCCTGGGAACCTTCACCACTCCGAACTCTTCAATTTTCCACGGCAGGTAAATCCGGTCACTCTCAAGCGCCGTATGAACCCCGCAAACCTGGAAAACCGAATCCATAAAGGCGGGATT
The DNA here is from genome assembly GCA_023436305.1 of Bacillota bacterium. Classification (GTDB taxonomy): domain Bacteria; phylum Bacillota; class UBA4882; order UBA8346; family UBA8346; genus JAEZJQ01. Next base: position 16,886 of record JAEZJQ010000039.1, on the reverse strand, counting down.
GAGCAATAACTGTTCCAGCCGGTATTTTGGATCAATGAGTTCTTCTTTCGGCAAAAGAACCGAATATACGGCGCCGTGTTTGTTCCGCTTATAGATATTACTTTCCTTATCCTCATCCATAAACAGTGGTCCCAACTGAATCGAGTTCCCGAATTTTTTGCGAAATTCTTCAAGGGTTGGCTTGGTATACCCTTCTTCCATGGCCTCGGTTTCAAGTTCTTTTATCGCCAGTAGAGGCAAATACTCACCGGGATTAGTGCTTATCTGCATATGATTTAATTCGATCCGCTTGGATATTCCATATTTGGATTCCAGAAAATTGGAAAAAACAACCGCGAAACTTTCCGGTTCAGAACCGGGATTGGGCTCCATAATTATTTCCTGAACCTTATCATGAAATAGCTTCAGGGGATTTTTCAGTTCGATGTTTCGGAAACAGTATTGTCCTTTTCTGCCGAAAAACAGGCTGTGATACTCCGCGCACATTTCCATAAATCCCACCGCCGGCATCAGTGGTGTTGTTCCAAGCCGGTGCTGATTGATAAGCGGGTCTCGTTTCACGGAAAGCACCTTATAGGCATTTTCAAACTTCCCGTCTTTTTTGGTAAGCCAGTCAATGAACGGCGTTTCATCCAAACGGTTTTTCATGGCCCGCTGATCAACCATACCGTGGAGCCCTTTGCTGATGATAATTTCACTGGTATTCACCCGGTTGTGTAAAAATTGGATGAATTCAGCGGTTCCTCTTTCGGGTTCAATCAGATGTAGGCCCATTTCCTCGGAATGGGTTTTTACAAATTCATTGCGCCAGGCCATGCCGATATTTTTCCATCCGGACCAGACAATGCTCAATGCGGGGATTTCTTTATGCATGGCGTTGATTACCGCCATGAAACTATTGATGAAACTATTGGCGGCGCAATAATCGATCTGGGCCTCATTGCCGAATCTGCCGGAAATCGAGGAGAACCCGATAAACGTTTTCAGTTCCCTTTTATCGATTAGCCGGTATAGATTACAAAGTCCGACCGCTTTAACCGCAAATATTTCCGTAAACTCATCCGCCGTTTTTTGACTGAGCAGTCTGCTTTTCTCAATTCCGGCGGCGTGGATCAATCCATGGACCGGACCGTTTTGCGCCACTGATTTTTGCAAGGCTTTTTTCAGACGGTTGAAATCCGTCACATCGCAGGGTAAATACAGAGCCTGACTGCCGGTTTCTTCCACCTGACGGATTAAATTATAGATTGAAATGGCTTTGACGATTTTATCGAATTCCTTCTGAACCATGGCCGGGGTAATCTTTTTTCCGGTTTTTTTCATGGCATGATGGATTTCCAGCTTTTTTTGTTCCAGATCATGGTCATCAAGCCGCGCCAGTTCCGTGATATTCTCCGGCAGTTCCGTGCGGCCCAGAATGGTAAATTTACAGTTCCGTTCCTGGGATAGCCCCCGGATAATTTCAGAGGTGATTCCATAGCCGCCTCCGGTAACCACAAAATGCGGCTTATCAGGCAGTGTGACCGCTTGAAAACCGGCCTTGTCCAAATAATCAATTTTCAATGCCGAACGTTTGCCCCCGGCATATCCGATTTCATGATCCACGGACGATGCCTGCAGTTCATCCGCAATCTTTGCCAATGTTTTTTCCGGCAGGTTCCCGGTTTCCAATGGCCCCAGATCCAAAATTTTAACCCGTGATTTCGGCCATTCCTTGCCAAGGGCTTTATAAAATCCACTTAATGCCCCGTAAAAAGGATCGGTGATTGTACGGTTGGATTTGGCGTATCCGTGGCAGCCATCCATGGATATGGCGCAAACAATTCGAATCTCCGGCTCCGGGACATTTTCCAGAAGTTTTTTATACAATAGAAACCGGGCTTCACCGCCCAAAAACAGCATTTTAGCTTCTTCATTGCGGGAAATTGAATTGATATTCACCGAAGCGCCGATATGGGTACAATCAACGATAACATCCACCGGATTTTTTACCCAACGGGCTACTTTGGCCCGAAGTTCCGGAGCGGCCGGATAATTTTCAAAGATGAACTCCGCCACATTTGGGGACCAATTTTTGAAGTACCCGGATACATGGTGGACAGTGTCCGGTTGGTCACCTAAAATCCAGATCCTTTTATCTTTCAAATCAAAATCTTTGGGCCCTAATTTTTCGGCCGCAAAAACCGGTATTTGCAGACAGAGTTCCCGGGCAACTTCACCAGCTTTCGCTGGTGTACCGGTTTTCGCCGGTCGATGGGTTTCAATCGGAGGAACAGTATCCGAAGTCGGAGCCGGTTCGGATTTCACAATGGCGGGGTTTTCAGGTTGGCCATTCCGGGTGCTCTGAATTATCCTGATGATCGAATCAATGGTCGTAAACTGCGAAAGGTTAATGCCGCTTTGTTCACTCATTCCGAATTTATCACTGAGCATGGCAAAAATGGTAGCCTGTTTAACGGTATCAATCCCGAGATCCGCTTCCATTTCCATCTCTCTTTCCAACATTTCCACCGGATACCGGGTAATCTCCGCAATGACTTCCAGGACTTGTTGTTCGACATTGTTGGCGGCGCTTATGGGAGTGCTATTTTTTTCCGGACGGGTTTGATCCCCTTTTTCTCCGGGGGCTAAATACCCCAAATGTTCCGGCTTGTTTTCCATCCCTCGGTCATGACTTCCGGCGGTATTTTGACGGTTTTCACGGACAAAGTCGATGACCGAAGCAATGGTCCGGTATTGGGAGATATTGATGACATACTCCTCGGGGATACCCAGCTTCTGCCCCAATATGGAAAAGATAGTCGCCTGTTTGACCGTATCTATCCCAAGGTCGGCTTCCATTTCCATCGCTTTATCCAACATTTCCACCGGGTACTTGGTAATTTCCGAAATCACTTGAAATACTTGGTCCGTATCAGCGGCGGAGGCCGGTTGTGAAGAGCGGATGGCTTCAACCGGCTCGTTTGGACTTTGGTCCGGAACCTCTCCGGTTATTTGTTGAACCAGGTCGACCATTTGCCCGATGGTGGGGTAATTTGAAAGTTGCAGGCTTTGCTCCGTGGGTATATTGAATTTTTCGGCGATCATTCCAAAAATGGTGGCCTGCTTGACCGTATCGATGCCCAGATCCGCTTCGATTTCCATGGACAGATCCAGCATTTCCGTGGGGTATTGGGTGACTTCCGCATAAATCTTCAAAATCTCATCGGTAATCAAGAAATTCCGCAAAACTGCCGGACTGGGCGGCGCCAATGATTTTTTGTCCCCAATTCCAAAACCGGGTTTGACTACGGAAGCCTCCGGTTGAGGCGCGGGCTGAAGTTCTGGCTCCGGTTGTCTCCCGGCGCTACTTTCCGCTCTTTCCGCAACCAGAAGCCTGCCATAGTTTTTTAACGCCACCGTCTTTGACGCTGTAATTCTTTCAAGCCATTCCTGATATAGTTTCCGGTTGTCGATTCGTTCATCGCCGGCGGCAATTTTTTGCAGCAGATGATAATTTCCCTGGCCGCCGAAACCCACTACCATTCGTAAGACGTAATCGAAATCATAAGCGCCGCCTTGAGACAAGTTTAAGCCTTCCAGTTCCGAGTCCGGGTCCCGGTAATTCACAATGGGAGGAATCTTTTGGTATTGCAGTACTTTGGCGGCAACGGCTTCTTCGATGGAAGCTCCCATAATGTGGCCGGTCATCCCTTTGGTGTTGATCACCTTGAGTTTCCTGAACCCCTCGCCAAAAGCGCTTTCCAGAGCCATCTTTTCCGTATGGGAACATCCACCTTGCCGGGGTGAATAAGTCTCATGGGAATAATAGACTGTCCTTGCGGCAATGGTTTTCCGGTTCAGTCCATACTCATTTTCGACTTTGGTTAAGAACCGGTTCAGTTCGGTGCAATATTTGGCGCTTTCGATTTTGGACTGGTGCCCGGCCGTATTGAAGGCGTGGGTGCTTACAATACGGCAAATGCCGTTCATACCCCGCTTCGCCACGGCGGTTTCTTTTTCAATGACCAAACCAACGGCGCCCGCCCCCATGATCATTCCGTTCCGCCGGTTATCAAAAGGTACGGCGGCTTCAAAAACATTGGCTGAATTACTGGCCGACCCTATGCTTAAAAATCCGGCTCCGACCCAGGGGAGAGCCTCTTTGGAACTGGTATTGTCGGCGCCGATGACGATTATTCGCGCCGCGTGACCGGCCCGGATCATGTCTTCCGCGATAGTAACCGCGCTTACTGTTGACGAGCAAGCCGCGCTAATACAAAAATTGGGTCCCGACGCGCCAATGAATTGGGCCAGCCGGTTGTTGGCCTGTGAATATAACAGTTCCATAAAATGATGATTAAATTCATAAATATTATCGTCGCTCGGATGGTTGACCAGCCTTGAATAGTGCATGGCGAACCAGTCGGACAATAATTTTTTCACACTTCCGTCACTTACTTTGGCAATCACGGCTTCATAAAAGTCAACCAAATCGCTGCGGGTCTTCCGGCCATATTTGGAGGCAATATACTTTGAAACCTCGGAAACAACCGGCTCGATGGGGAACAGTCCGTTGGCGTAAATTATACCCGTATCGGCCCGCATTTCTTCCGGAAGCAAAAGCTTCCCCGGCAGCGTGGAGCCGGAAGCCGTTTTAATATATTCCCGGACCAGGGGAATACCGGCGTCTTTTAACGCTTCATATCCGGCGGCAACTCCGGCGCATACGGTCAAAGTCATTTGTTTCAGAAGCTTTTCATCCATTAAGTAATCGGTTGGCATATCGATCTTCCCAAACTTGCCCGCCAGTTGGATGACTTCATTAAGAGCCGTCAATTTTTTAAAAGTAGCGGTCTCTTCGGTTTTTACCAGCCGGGTAATATTTAAGTCCAGTATTCCTTTCAGTTCATCATCGGTAAGCAACCCGATGAGATTTTTTCCTTCCAGCAGGAGTTGGAAGTTATCCTCTGAAAATATCCTCTTAAAGGCGCCGGGCAAGCCGAAAGATACACCGCTGTATACAAGGCTCTCCTTGGATGCCGGTGGCCAAGGCGCTGATTCCGCACTGTCCCGGAGATTACCGATCCCAGGTCCTTGAGCGACGGAAACGGCGGGTATGGTTGTTTTGTTTTCATTCAGCCCGAGCAGTTGATTGGAAGGCAAGGCGCAAATATTGAGGCCATAGGAGAAAAGTTCAGCTAAAACATGTTGATAGGTTTCGATGGCGTCCTTGCTTTTATGATTTGCGGCAATGATTTTGACATCTTTGCCGTGTAAAATACTTTTCACCAGGTTGGAAAGTACCGCGGAAGGGCCTGCTTCAATAAAGACTCTGACCCCCAGATCATAAAGCTTTCGTACGGAATCTGTAAAATTCACCGGAGAAACGATTTGATCCCTTAAAATATTTGGCAGCTCCGGTAAAGCCTCCCGGGTATCGGGATAAAAATCCACCCGGTGGCAGGCCATGATCTTTGCCTTGGGAAGCCCAAACCGGATGGGAGAGATTTTTTGATAAAAACTTTCCGCCGCTTTTTGGGAAAGTTGGGTATGAAATGCGTGGGATACCTTTAATACGGTATGGGTAATTTTTTCCCGTTGTAAATACTTTACAAATTTGTCCATCTCCCCGGATTGGCCACCAACCACCGTTTGTTCGGGTGAATTAATATTGGCCACGGTAATCCTCAATTTGGTTGCGCGGATCATCCGGTTCACTTCGGCCCGGGCCGCGTTGATACTAACCATTACGCCGCGTTCCGGTTCGGGAATGCTGTCAAAGGAAAAGCCCCGGGCGCCGATTAAGCTGAGCACCGGTTTTAAATCCAACATTCCCCCGGCATAGAGGGCCGTAATTTCCCCCAAGCTGTGGCCGATCATATAATCGCCCGTGATTCCCGATTCGGCAAGCAGTTTATACATGGCCATATTGCTTAAGAACATGGCCGGGTGCGTATTCTTGGTGTCCTTTAACGCTTGTTCCATAGCCGCTTCCGCTGTTCCAAAAATCAAGGGAGTCACCGGATATCCGTATTGCGCCTTCCAGATGGCATCCACTTGAGTATACAGGGATTTGACGGAGGGATAGTTTTCATAGATACTCTTTAACATATTCGGATATTGGGAAGCTTGTCCGGGAAACATCCAGGCGATTTGGGCGGAAGTCAGGGGTTCCCCTTTGGCGTGGTAAATCCCCTGGAGGTGAAGTTCGAGAATCGTTTCGGGTTTATGGTTTCTTGACAAGAATTGTTCAAAGGTATTCCATTTTTCATGAAGTTCCGCCATGGAATGGGCGCAAATGGCCACCCGCCATTCTTTCCCGGCGGTTATGGCGGAATTGTGTAAAAATATGGATGAACAAAATTCCGACGGCTCCGATTGAGTTTTCGTAAGCGCTAAGTAAGATTGTTTAACTTCATCCCAGGAATCCCCTGAAAAGAACACCACTTCCGGAGCCGTACCGGTTTTGGCAACAACCGGCGCAGATTCGCAAGCCGCGCTAATTTCAGCAAACGCATAGGATTTTCTGAAAAATTCAGGACGGAACTCTTCCAGGGCAAGATGATAGTCGGCGCCGCCAAAACCGAAAGTGCTTACATTAGCCCTCCGGGGATGGGATGCCGCTTCCGGCCACGGCTTTTCATCGGTTACAATGTAAAACGGCGAACCTTCCAGTTGCAGTTTGGGATTGATTTTCCGGATATTGGCGGTGGGGGGGAGGACCTTTTTGTAGAGCGCCAGGGTAGTCTTAATCAGGCTGGCGGCTCCGGACGCATATCGCAAGTGTCCGATATTCGATTTTACCGAACCGAGGCCGCAGAAGTTTTGCCGGGTTATCCCCAAGGTTTGAAAAGCTTTTTTCAAGCTATTGACCTCAACCACATCTCCGACAGGGGTACCGGTACCATGAGCCTCGATATACTCAATGGTATCCGCGGAATAGCCCGCCATGTTGCAGGCATTCAGGATTACCCGGGTCTGGCCCTCCTCATTGGGCGCCGCAATCGATTTTCCTTTCCCGTCACTACCCTGCCCGTAGCCGGAAATCAATGCCAGAATGTGATCCTGGTCCCGCAAGGCGTCTTCCAGCCGTTTAAGAATCAATACGCCGCCACCCAGGCCGATGACGAATCCATTGGCCCGCTCATCAAAGGGAAATGACCCGTCCGGAGACAAGGCGTTGATTCCCGAAAATATAATCAGCCCTGTTTCATCCAGCGTAACCTCCACTCCCCCGGTAATTACCGCATCATATTCGCGCCTGAGCAGCCCCGCGATACCGGTTGAGGCGGCCGCCAGCGCAGAAGCGCAGGCCGCATCCACGGTAAAGGAAGGTCCAAAATAATCAAATATATTGGTGATTCGGGCCGCCGTTATATTTTGCAGCATTCCCGACGCGCAATCCTCGGTGATGGGAATGGTTTCTTGTAAAACGTCTTCCGAGATTTCTTTGATAAATGCTTCAAACTCCGCGGGATTCATCCCGGAATGATGATGGAGGTATTCTTCCGCGCGGTGGCGTACTTTGTCAAAGAAAGTTCTTCTTACAATATTGCTGAAAATTTTTCCCTGGGCCCCGGTACTAAAGATGACCGCGGTACGGCTTTTTGGCAAATCGCTTCGTAAAGATTGCAGCGCTTGGTCCACACAGTAAATTGCCGCGTGTTGGTTAGGGTCCATATGTTCCGCCACCGTTGGCGGAATTTTATACTTGCGGCACAATGACGAATAATCTTTAACCCCGGCGATTGCCGCGACTCGAGTATATGTTTTGTCGTTTTTATTGGTTTTTCCAAACGCCTCGGGCCGGAAGTAAACCCTCGCATCAAGGATTTCATCGGGAATTTCCCGGATGGATACTTTCTTATGCAAAATATTATTCCAGAATACTTCAATGGTATCGGCATCCGGGAACAATCCACCCATACCGACCACCGCGATTCTTTCTTCAGGGTAAAAATAAGTACTCATGATGCACCCCCTAATTTTTTTAAACTTCGAATTGAAAACACCTACTTCAATCCATTATTGATACGACATAGTCAATGAAGTTTCAAAAAAAAATCACGGATATCCATGGCAAGTTTCGGAACCCTTAAAATATTCAAATGTCCGGCATGGTACCGGTGGACATTTTGAATCCCGGTCCGCTGAATAAACATTTTATTTTTGCCTTCGGCAATAATTTGGTCGTATAAGGAATAAACCATGGCAATATTCCGGCCGTTAAAATCCGGCCGGAGACTTTCGCAAGGGTCTAATTCCTTAAATATCGCCGCGCTGGTTTTCATGTCAAACCCGCTGTTTTGCAGATCCTGTCCCACGGTAATCAGCAAAGGATTATCCCATAAAATTCCGGATAAATCTGTCACCGGGTTGATTAAAAATGTTCCGATGGCTCGTTTTCTCAGAATCGAATACCGGAAAGCAACGGCTCCTCCCATGCTAAACCCCGCCAGAATGGTGGGGAATTCATTATAATGTTGGATCCATTGCAGGGACGCTTCAATGTCATAAACCGCTTGCTGAAAAGCACGCTGAAATCGGTAAATGTCCGCGCTTAAAAAATATTCTCCGCTAAAAGAACTTGCCGCCGGTTTTCTTTGGAGGTGATAGGGCAGGACCATAAAAAACACATTGAAATTCACTTCATTCAACAATTTGATTAAATATGCATAGTTAAACATATTATCATCGAACAATCCGTGTAACAGCAATACATTGCCGGATGGATTCGAAGCGGGATAATAATAGAGATAAACCGTATCATTTTCGGGATAGGGTGAGGCAGTATTCAATGAAGGGATTTCAAACCATTTGGTCTGATTGTTTCCCCGCGCACATACCGCCGAAATGTCCAAATGATAATGTTCAATCCAATGAAACGGCGTTTCCTCCCGGACAAAAACCGAGCGGTCCGGGGAATGGCGTACTTGGGAAATCTTTGTGATAAGCCTTTCCAACGCCAGATTGTCTACAAATTTAGAACTCGCTTCGTTCATCATTCCATTCCCTTTATAAAACTATAGATTTTTTAAAGCTTTCTTATCAATTTTGCCAATGTTGTTCCGGGGAAACTCATCCAGGAAAACAATATACTTCGGCACTTTAAAATTGGCCAATTTGCCCGACAAATACTTTATCAAATCCCTTTCGGAGATGTTCGTATTGTCTTTCCGCACCACAAACGCTTTGACTATTTCACCATAAACGCCATCCTCAACACCAATCGCCGCTGAATCAACCACATCGGGATGGGCGTTGAGTATGGCCTCAATTTCGATGGGTGTTATTTTAAGGCCCGCCACATTGATAAATTCGGTTTTCCGGCCGCAGATCACAAACGAACCGTCACTTTTGCGATATCCGAGATCCCCGGTATAAAACCATCCATTTCTTAACCTATCGGCGGTTTCGTCGGGGCGGTTTAAATATCCGAGCATCAAACCCGGTCCCGTTACCCTTATTTCGCCGATAATTCCATTTTCACAAGCCTGGCCGTCTTCGTTAGCGGCTTCCACGGTCAGAATATTTTTGGGCGGGAAACCCACATTGCCCGAAGGTTCAGGCAACATGGACATCCGGGTGGCGATAAGCGTAGTCACTTCAGTGATACCGTAGCCCTCATCCAGATAAATTCCGATACTTTTATACCAGGATAAAGCCGTATCGGAACTTAACGGCGCCGCCGCGCAAAACGCCGCCTTCAACTTGCGCAACTCATTATAAATGGATTCATACCGTAACAGTTGTTGGTAATGAGTCGGTACTCCGAAGATATGGGTGATATGTTCATTGGCAATAGCGTTGGCCACTTTTGTGGGCTGAAAGGACCGGAGAAAAACAATGGCCGCTCTCCCTACCAGTGAGGGAATCAGCAGGGAAATGGACCCAAACCCATGAGAGAACGGTACGTAGCACAAAAGCCGGTCTTCAGGAACATACCGGTACATGGACGTATTACTTTTTTTAAGGAAAGTATAAAAACACCCGGTGGTAAGCATCACACCCTTCGGTGTTGAGGTTGACCCGGATGTATACAACAACATGGCCAGTTCATTGTTTTCAAAATGATACATTTCTTGACGGGTGATAATATTGGAAATCGAATTCTTACATACTTCCTCCACTTCCAGGACATTGACGATATCCGGTTCCATTCCGGGTTCAAATTGGGTTTCTCCGGGTTGAAGGTATGTAATCAAACATTTTGATTTTGAGTCACTGATATAATAGGATAACTCGCCGGGCTTAAATAACGGATCCACCAGACAGATGACGCATCCGATATATTGAACCGCTAAAAGCACAATGACGGCTTCCGCGCTATTATACAAATGGGATGAAATCACCGTTCCCGGTTTGTAACCTTTCCCTCTTAAATATGCGGCAACCTTTAATACTTCTTCTTGCAGTTCGCGGTATGATAGTCTCCGGCTGTTTTCCGCATCAATAATCGCTTTATTATCAAGATATATTGCTTCAATATCAAATAACAACTCACAATAGTTCATCGGAGCGCTCCTTTCTTCATATAAAAATAAGTTGCGAATTAATGTTTTTCTAGTATCGAAAAATCATTCCGCCGCTGCTGGCTCCGGCGCCGTGGGCCATCATCATGACCAAATGGCCTCTTTTTAGGCGGCCTGCCTGAATGAGTCCGTCAAGATTTAAAGGGCTCATGGCGGCAACCGTGTTTCCATATTTATAAAACAAACTGATACTTTTTTCGAATGGAATTCCTAAAGCGTTTAACTGGGCTTCCCATATCTTGGTGGATTGATCGGAAGTGACAAAAAAGTCCATATCCGCAAGCGATAATCCGGTGACTGACAAAAGCTTCTCGGCAATGACTTTGGAATACTCCACCGCGCTTTGCTGAACTAAATTTCCATCAACAATCTTCATATTGAAGATATCGTAGTCCAAATCCGGCATATCCTCCCGCAAAAGACCGGTTCCACAGGGAATCAGGGCATTGTCATACAACTTGGGGTTGGTAATGATATAGGAGGCCAGAAAATGTTTGGTTTCGGAGGGCCCGAGGAGCATGGCCACTATGGCGTCCCCAAATAAAAACACGGTTTTCGGGTTGGGTTTTTTCCAGGTTTGGATACCCGCTGAAGTAATTCCGCCCCCAATCACCAGGACATATTCATCGCCGGAAGCAATGTAACGGATGGCAAGGTCCATGGCGTGCATGAAACCACTGCACGCCGAAGAAATATCAAACGCGGGGATTCCAATATTTGCGCCGAGTTTCCTGAGGACTCCCACCGAAGCGGCGGGAACCTGAAAGTCCCCGAGCAAACGGGTGTAAATCACCCGGCTGACACTGTCAATTTTCAGACCGGCCCGTTCCAGGCAATGATTGACGGCTTTGGCCATCAAATCTTCAAGTTTTTGATTGGGCTCAACCCATCGTCTTTCTTTGATTCCCAGAGAATACTCCACCGCCCTGTCGGTGGCGATGATATTGTAACGATTAATAATTTCTTGATTGGTTATTACATTTTCAGGGAGTCCGGCCCCCATCGCCACAATTTTGGCATAACGTTCAATATTCAACGGTTTGATATCCGGAAATTGAATACTGGTATCCATGGATCCTCCAAGAGAGGGTTTGATCTCACTCACTGATATTTTTTTGGATATAAGCAACCAGTTCTTTCATCACAAACAGTTCCGGGTTTCCCTCGATCATTGGTATGGAAAAAGTCTCCGAAAACCGGAATCCCAATTCGACCACGGCAATCGAGTCGGCATATAAATCATCGACAATATTTGTTTCAGGGGTTACTTCGTTTTCTTCGACGCGCAAATAATCAACAATAATCGCTTTGGTCTTACGGTAAATCTCATCATAATCCATGGCTTTCCCTCCTTAATATAATAGGATTTGTAACAAAACAACCCAAAAAATAAATCTAAATTCGTGCAAACATGATACAAATCTTGCAAACATGATATAAATCGTTTTCCATGTCACACTTTATAAATCAAACCTCCGCCGTTCATTCCTTCACCATGGGAGATCAACATGAGGGTCATTCCGGGTTGGATCCGGCCACTCTGAAATCCATGGTCCAAGAGTAGGGGAAGCATTGCCGACATGGTATTCCCGTAGTTTTTCAGCAATGAAATACTTTTTGTTTCATCAACCCCCAGCGTTTTCAGGGTTAATTCCCATATTTGGCGGTTGTTTTCGGTGACTAACACCAAATCAATATTGTCCATACCGAGTCCGCTTTCTTCAAGAATATTCCGGGATATTTCCAGGGAAGCCTGACGGTAAAATTCCGCGGCATTCTTCCAGTTATCCATTCGATAAGTATCATGCAGCCATGAAAGTTTTTTATGGGGTGAAGATTCCACCGGCATGTTGATTATGGATAATGGACTCAGGGCGGTGGCCAAGTCATGGAATTGGTGATTGGTATAGAAATAGCTGGCTAATATATGCTGTTCCTTGGAATAGCCAAATAGTAGGGAAGCGGATGCGTCTCCGAATAAAAACGCGACTCTGGCGTCGGTTTGACTTATCAGCCGAGTGTTAACTCCCCCTGATGAAAGGAGAATATACTCGTCACCGGTGTTGATAAACCTGGATATGGTATCCACGGCATATAAAAATGACGATATTCCACCGTCAATATCAAAAGAATGCACCGCCGTCCCGCTGCCGAGTTTACCCAGCAACCGGCTGGCGGTCATTGGTAATAGGTTATCCCCAAAATATTTGTTGACAATCAGCCGGGAAAGCTGGTCCGGTGATAAACCTGAATTTTCCAGACATTTTTTCGCCGATGCGCATAAAACATCGCTGTCGGTTATGGAATCCATGGCCACGTGTCTTGTTTCCACCCCGATTGATTTGACAATTATCCGGCTTTTAAATGGTAGACCATGTTTATTGATGATGTCTTCATTGGTTACGATTGTTTCAGGCGCAAAAGACGCCGTGGCCAATATTTTACAGAAACGGCCGATTTTCTTCCGGCTCCTCGGTGGAAAAGAATAATTCATGACGCCTCACAATATCACATTAAATTTCTTATTATATAGTATACATATTTTTTATCGATTAATATAGTGCCAATTAACAGGTCCGGTATAATACGAACCTAAGATTTCATTGCATTTTTATATTTTTATAGTGGGTTAATGGAATTAATCAATAATTTTATATGTTTTATGTTCAAATTTAATATTTTCCGAAGCGATCTTTATATTTTAAAAAATGTTTACTTTTATCATCCGAGAGCGACATTGTTTTTCCATCTAAAAGTAGTATAAAACTTACAAACACGCACACCCTAATCGTTAAAGGGTAATAAAGTACCAGAAAAATAAAGGAGACATATGGATTGATAAAAGACCCTTTATCTTTATACTACTTTTTATTTCCGCTGGGTTTATTAGTATTATTGGTAATTTTTCTAAATCGCAAAGAAATCAAATCTCTCTTCTGGTTCGGAATCATTTGGGGCTCCGCGCTCACAACATTTATAATTTTTATCCTTGACAACATTTTGGGTCTTGTAAAATACCAACATATTTATCCTTTTTCTGTTTCAGGACTACCATTACTTCTTGATTTAGCCTGGACACCTGCGATAATGATGTTTATCCACTTTTTGCCCGATAAAAGAACAGGGTATGCTTATTATGCTTATCTGTTAATCTTTGCATTGATGAATGCCGCCAACGATGAAGTCTTCCATCAAATCGGATTATTAGAATACATTCACTGGAGTCCAATCTTTCGATTCCTCATATCCTTACCCTACTTTTATTGGTTGGCAATCCATTATGACAATTTAAAATCAAAAGGAGTTTTTGGGGAAGTTAGCTAAATTGCCATCGGTTCTCATTCAAATTGACAATCATTGCGTTATGGATCCGATTATCTTCCAGGATATTGGTATTTTCAACCGGAAGAGTAACCTCGATAATCACGGGAAATAATAAAAACAGTTTTACCAATCAATGCGTTTTCGCGCATAAGGAGGAATAAATCCATGGAAGACGTCAGAGTTTATACCACGCCAACCTGTCCCTGGTGCAGTAAGGTCAAGTCATATTTAAAAAACAAAGGGGTCAACTACCAGGAGGTTGATGTAGCGGACGATATCCAGGCGGCTCAGCGGATGGTAGAGCTTACCGGGCAGCGGAGCGTTCCGGTGATTACCATCGGCGAGCGGTATATTGTAGGTTACGATCCCGACCGGATCGACAGTATGTTACATTAGGCGGGGCGTTATGGTTTACGACTTAATCATCATCGGCGCCGGTCCGGCGGGAATGACGGCGGGTGTTTTCGCTGCCCGGAAAGGGATCAAAACCTTAATCTTAAGCAAAGACATCGGCGGTCAGGCCAACTGGACCACAGATATCGAAAATTACATGGGTTTTCAGGAGATCGACGGCCAGGCGCTGATGGATCGCTTTGAGGAACAGGTGGAAGGGCTCCACCTGGAGAAAAGGCTAGCTGAGATCCAATCCCTGGCGAAAGAGGAAACATTGTTTACAGTCCGGACCTCGACGGAAGAATTTGCTGGGAAAACGGTGATTATCTCATCCGGTAAAAAACCGAAAACCTTAAACGTTCCCGGTGAAGACGGATTCCGCAACAAAGGGGTAAGCTATTGCTCCACTTGTGACGGACCACTGTTTCGAAATTTAACGGTGGCGGTAGTGGGCGGGGGCAATTCGGCGCTAAAATCGGTTTTGGATTTAAAGAATTATACGGTGGACATTTACTTGATTTATATGGATCAATTAACGGCAGACGCGATTTTAATCGAACGGTTGAAACCCTTTAAACAGCTAAAACAATTTCCAGGACATACGGTGGTTGAAATCAAAGGCGGTAAATCGGTGGAAAGAATCGTTCTTGAAGAAACCGCCACCGAAAATCGTTTCGAGATTCCCGTTCAAGGTATCTTTATCGAGATTGGACTGGACACCAACATCGAATTCCTGGAAAAGTCAGTGGAATTAAACGAGGCCCGCGAGATCAAAGTGGATTGTCATTGCCGGACGAATATACCAGGTCTTTATGCCGCCGGCGATGTGACCACCGTCCCTGAGAAACAGATTATCATCGCCGCCGGCGAAGGCGCCAAAGCCGCACTAAAAGCATGGGAGTACCTGATCAATACACCGGATGTTTCGTGGAAGCATTAAGAAGTTTTGTTACATATTATGGTTTACGTGAAAAGTAATTGAAATGGAAAGTGCACTATTAATTATTTTATATCGAAAGCGTTTCGGGCTTACGATGGCGTTTTCTCCGGTTTTCTTTCGAATGTTCCGCAGTTTTGTCCACTGGATTCATGGACCATGCTGGCAGGCATTGAACGCGATTTAAACCCGAACACTTTGCAGCCGTTGGGGAAATTTTTATCCCAGGTAATATAGAAATGTTTACATTTGAAACAATTGATTGATTCAGTGGTCATCAGTTCCTCTGGTTTCAAAATATTACCGCTAAAGTACATCTTTAGGGGTTATTTTTTTAGGGGCGATTATTTTGATGGTCCCTCTAATTTATTTTCGACTTTTTAATAGTCTAACCCTTTTTAAAAGGCCATATATTTTAAGTATCGGTCGATTTAAACATTTGCTTTTTAATGATACCCTTTTTTAACCTTTTGCTTTCGAACTAAAAAAATATGGAGTGTGACGCTTTTGCGGATTCTGGTGCTGAAAAAGTTGAATATCTTGATTGGCGCCGGTTTGGTGTCTTTCCTAACCCTGTCGTTGGTTATCTGCCCCAAAGAAGGGGTGGAGGCGGCAGTGACCGGGTTGAAGGTATTCTGGGAGATTGTTTTACCGTCGTTATTGCCGTTCTTTGTCTTATCCGAAATCATGCTGGGGATGGGCGTGGTCCATTTTATCGGGGTGTTATTGGAACCATTGATGCGGCCTTTATTTAACGTGCCGGGAGTGGGCGCTTTCGCTTTGTCCATGGGGCTGGCTGCCGGATATCCCATGGATGCGGTTATTACCGGTAAATTTCGCCGCAGCGGGATGTGCACCCAGGTTGAGGGCGAACGGCTTTTGTCATTTACTAATACGGCCGATCCGTTATTTATCTTTGGGGCGGTGGCAGTGGGCATGTTTTGCCGGCCGGATTTGGGAATCATTCTGGCTGTTGCTCATTATCTCTCCAGTTTTACAGTGGGATTCATCTTTAAATTTTACAATCGAAACGACCGGGAGAAAAAGGTACAAAATGAGGAAGTGTTTCAAAAAGGGATTTTACGCCGGGCAATACGGGCTTTGATAAAGGCGCGAAAAGAAGACGGGCGCCAGATTGGCCAGTTAATGGGGGAAGCGGTTCGGGAGTCCATGGCCACACTTTCCATGGTTTGTGGTTTCATCATGCTTTTTGCGGTTTTGGTGAAGATTTTATCTGTATTTGGGGTGCTGCGATTATTAACCCCGGTGATGACCTGGGTGCTGGGTATTTTCGGGATTGCTCCCCAGTTGGGGCACGCTTTGTTTAACGGTATTTTGGAGATTGACCTGGGGACTGTGGCCGCAAGTCAAGCGGCGGCCCCCTTACTGGATAAAATGATCATCGCCAGTTGGATCATTGCCTGGAGCGGGCTCTCAGTGCACGGGCAGGTGGCCAGCGTCATTCACGATACCGATATCCGGATGGGGCCGTATATGGCCGGCCGGTTTATCCATGCCCTATGCGCCGCTTGGTATACCTGGTTTCTGATGGGGCCCATGAAGATGGTGTTCGCCCCCATGAGCAGGGCGGTTACGGTCGGTAAAGGATTTAACCCCATCGACCGGATCGTCCTGTCCGGGGAACAGTTGCTCCTATGTTTCGGGATTTTGCTGTTGGGTTCGCTGGTGGTGTATTATTCCAAACGGTTTCGAGTGGT